>CAYUZD010000005.1:0-27318 GCA_964449475.1 uncultured Nitrospirales bacterium | reverse complement strand
CGGTGGGCCGGACGTCCGATGGGTTGGACTTCATGGCGGTGGATCGGAAGCCGGTCAAGCTGATCTTCCTAATTTGTTACCCGCCGTCCCAGCAGACGACCTACCTGAATTTCGTCGCGACGGTCGCGCGGTTGCTGAGCGACAAGGAACACCTGAACGCGCTGCTCAATATCGAGGACACGGACAAGCTGTACGACGTGCTCAACGAGATTTGCAAGACGTTCGACGACCACCAGGAAAAGAAAATATCGGCGGTCGTGAAGTCGAAGCCGGACCTGAGCAAGATCACAGACGGCCACGCGGATCTGTTGCTGCTTGCGCGGTTGCTGTTGCATCTGGAGATGCTGGGCGCGGCGAAGACCGGGAAGAAGCGAATCCAAGAACGCATCGACGGGATCCGGGGGCTGGTGGATCCTCGTGTATTGAGACACTTTGACAAGCTGCAAAAGGGCCGCGCGCCGGCACTGGTGCCGGTCGAGGGCGACACGTGCCAGGGATGCTTCATGCGCCTGCCGTCGAAGTTCGTGCAGCAGGTGCGCCGGGATACCGAACATCTGCACACCTGCACGAATTGCAGCCGCTACATTTACGTCGTCTAGAGCCGCACATGTCGAGCCCGTCTGACCCGCGTTATGCGAAACTGGCCAAGGCGGTGGACATCTTCAACGGCCTGTCTCCCGAGGACGTTGGCAAGATTTTTACGCACGGCGTGACCATGAACGTGCAGAAGGAGCAGGTCGTCTTTCACAAGGGGACGGTCGGCAACCAGATGTTCGTGGTGCTGGGCGGGTCGTTTGGCGTGTTCGACGGCATAAAGCAGCTCGCCACGTTGCGCACGGGCGACACGTTCGGCGAGATGTCGCTGTTGTTGTCCGAACCGCGCAGCGCGAGCGTGAAGGCGCTTGAATTCGGACAAATCTTCGTTCTGGATGAGCGCGTGTTCCAGAAACTGCTGACCAAACGCGTCGCCGTGCAAATGCTCATGAACATCTCGCGCATGCTGGCCAAGCGCCTGCAAAACACCAACCGCACCATCCGCGAGATGGAGGGCCGCTGACCGGCGGCCCCGCGGCGACTCGTGCGCCCATGGCCGGACCCCGCGCGCCGCGCGTGCTCGTGATCGGACTGGATTGCGCCGCGCCGCGGTTCGTGTTCGACCCAGACGGGCTGCCGCTGCCCAACCTGCACGCGCAGATGCGGCGTGGGGGGTGGGGTGTCCTGCGCAGTTGCGATCCGCCGATCACCGTCCCGGCTTGGTCGTGTATGACGACGGGACACGACGCAGGCACGCTCGGGGTGTACGGTTTCCGGAATCGGCGCGATTATTCCTACGATGGCCTTTCGCTCGCGAGTTCGCGGGACATCCACGCCAGGCGGATCTGGGACTACGCGGCCGAGGCCGGGCTCGATTCGGTCGTGTTGGGCGTGCCCCAGACGTATCCGCCGCCGGCGGTTCGCGGCGCGCTGGTGTCGTGCCTGATGACGCCGTCCACAGACGTCGTGTTCACGTCGCCCCCGGAACTCGGCGCCGAACTGCGCGCCCACACCGCCGGGTACATCATCGACGTGCCGGAATTTCGTTCGGCTGATCCCGGCACGTTGCTGGGGCGCATTCATGAGTTGATGCAAAACCGGTTCGACGTCGCCGAGTATCTGGCTCGAAGCAGGCCGTGGTCGTTGTTCATGCTCGTCGAGATTGGCCTCGACCGCCTGCATCACGCGTTCTGGAAGTATTGCGATCCGGATCATCCGAACTTCACACACGGAAACCCGTTCGAGCAGTCGATTCCGGACTACTACCGGGCGCTCGACGAGCGGATCGGACGCCTAATTGCGCTGGCCGGGGAAGAGACCGGGGTACTGGTAGTCTCCGACCACGGAGCGCGGGCGTTGCAGGGCGGATTCGCGATTAACCAGTGGCTCGTCGATCGCGGCTACCTTGTGCTGCGCGAGACACCGCCGTCCGCGCGGCCGTTGACGCCCGAGATGGTCGATTGGGACCGGACGCGGGCGTGGGGCGAGGGTGGGTACTATGCGCGAGTGAATGTAAACGTTTGTGGACGTGAACCTCGGGGGATCGTGCCGGAATCGGAGCACGAACGGTTTCGCGACGGATTGGCGTCGGAGATCGAGTCGATTCGCGGGCCGGACGGCGCGCCCATGGGCAACCAGGTGTTGAAACCGCAGCGCGTTTATGCGACGGTAAGTGGCATCCCGCCCGATTTGATGGTGTATTTCGGCGGACTCTCATGGCGATCGGTGGGGCAGGTCGGCGGGGGCATATTCTGGCGCGGCAACGACACGGGGCCCGACGGCGCGAACCATGATTTCGACGGCGTGTTCATTCTCGACGATCGATCCGGCGCGGCGCGCGGGCGTGTGGACGGCGCGAGTCTGTTCGACATCACCCCGACCGTGTTGTCGCTCCTCGGAATTCCGGTGCCGCCCGAATTGCGCGGCCGGAACCTCGCTTTGTAATCGCCGATGAAGATTGCGATCCACATCGCGGGCAAGAAACCCGGCGCGGGCGGCGGGGAGGAGCACTTTCTGCGCAAGAGCATCGAGGCGCTGGCGAAGCTCCAGCCCGCGCCGGACATCACGCTGCTCACGGACCCCGAGAACACCGGCGGGTACGGCGCGTTGAAGACCATCCCGGTCGCTTCGCCAAGGGACGTCCCCAAGGCGCTGAGCGCGAGCGGCGCGGAGGTGTTCTTCACCGGGCTGGACATGGTGCCCGAATCGTGCCCGATTCCGTTCGTGCTTTATATCCTGCAACTCTACGACATCCGGCAGGCACCGTCCGGGAAGAAGCTGTTCGGGCCATCGCCGCTCAAGGCCGCGAAGCAGGCCGCGGCGGATGCGGCGGCGGTCGTGGTGCCGTCGGAATTCATGCGGCGCGAGGTGCTTGACGTGTTGGGCGTCACGCTCGAGCGCGTCGTGGTCGCGCCGCTCGGCGTGGACGACGCGTTCACGAACGAGCAGGCGTGCATCGTGCAGCAGCCGTACTTCCTGTACGTCGGGCGGATCAGCGAGCGGAAGAACATCCCGATGATGTTGGAGGCGTACCAGCGGTTGCGCGACGAGTTGCCGCACGACCTCGTCATCGTCGGCCACCCGAGCGACGACGAGCCGGAGAACTGGGGCCCGGGCATTGTGCGCATCGATCGCGTCGGCACGGCGCAACTCGCCGGGCTGTTTAGGCACAGCGACCTGGTCATCTGCCCGTCGCGCTACGAGGGTTCGGGCGTGCTCGTGCTCGAGGCGCTGACGGCCGGGGCGCGCGTGGCTGTGGGGCGTATCGGCGGCGTGGTGGAGGTCGCGGGCGACGCGCCGATTTTCTTCAATGCCGAGAGCACGGACTCGCTGGTTGCGGCGATGCGGCGCGCCGCGAGCGAGACGCCGCCGGACCGCGAACGGCGCCGGAAATCCACGAAGCAGGTCATCCAGGGCTGGTCTTGGGAAAAGACCGCGCGCCAACTGATGACGGCGTTCCGCAAGGCGGTCGGCTGACCTTTGGTGACCGTTTTTCTATCTTGTGCGCTCGCGTTGCGTTGCGGAGCCCTCAACGCGTTCCTGGCCGTTCGGTCTCGCGTTCTCCTCGAAGGGCCGGCCGTTGGGCGGACGCGTGAACGGTGGATGGCGCAAGACGATCTCGGTCAGCTCCGCGACCTGATCGCTGATGAGGTTCAATAGTTCCACCTGGTCGGTGGCCAGCGTAAATTCCATTCGACGCAAATCGACGCCGGGCTGCGTCAGTTCTTCGTCGGGGATGACGCGATCAAAGTAACGCGTAATGAGCCCACGCGGCGTGGTGGGGATGCCGAAAGCGGCGAGGATGTCGTTCGTGTCGTTGAAGTCTTCCCACCAATCCCAAGCAAAGATCCCTCGATCTGGGAACGACCACGCCGGCAGCCTCTTATCGAGCAGAGGCACCTCCAGGCCAGTGACCCAGGTTTGCGGGTCGAGTAAGGACGGGGGAACGGATAACACGTCCGCGTTCACGATGAACGGCGGGACGGACGCTGCGGGGTTGTACATGCTGATAAGTGCGGAACCTGCATTTCGCCCCAGTTTAATCTGGTTATTGCTGACGAGTTGTAGGCGATAAGTGTGACCGCGCCGAAGCAGCGCCGTAAAACCGAACGGTACTTCGTCGCGTATGACGAGTTTGCTGAGCGGGATGTCCAGCCCAAGGCTGAGATCTCCCCCGGCTACTCCTGCGGTCGCGCTGCCGACTTTCGCACCGAGTGAGGCCGAGGCCGAGATGCTATAGCTCGGTTGAAGCGTGTAGTGCTTGAGAGAGTGGCGCGCGATTACGTTCGTGTCGCCAGTCGCCGTGTCGGTGACGTCGATAATCTCGAAGTCCACGTCTGCTTCGGCGAGGCCCCATCCGGCGAGCAGCATGAACCCACGGATTACGACGGTGCCAGAGACTTGTCCGGTGACGACGGTCTCCGATCCGTCTCCGGGGTCGATCTCGATCTCGTTGTATTGAAAGATCGTGGTGGTCGCGCGGCCGATCGGCGAGTTTGACGCCAGGAACGAACTGAGCGGGAGCGTTGGCGGCAAGTCTCCGATGGCGGCATTTGCAAACAGGAATTCGACGTCCCCATCGATTGCATCCGGGATGACCCGTTCGGCGACCGGGTCGAAGAAATCGACCGTTTGGCCGGGGAGCACCGGAGTTTGTGCGTGCGTTGGGTTGAGAGTAACCACAAACGCGATGGACAGAGCGAGATTCGTCCAGAATGAGTTGCCTTGGAATCGCACGACGTACAGCCCTCCTGCTTGAGCCCGACAGGAAGAACCGCAGCACTTCGGACACACCCTGCCGAACGTCCGGTGATCTGCGGAGAATGACACAGATAGACAAAGATGTCTAGTAAATTCTGTGGATAACTTCGACGTGGGGCTACGCGATTGGCGAGATCAATCGATTGACGAGCATTTCATCCACAAGTGAGGGCGATCAAGGTACTTCGGTCAGAGCAGCGAATTTGAACTTTCCTGGCACTTTTCCACTTACAGTGCGTTCGGCTTCATAATCGGGGATTGATGTTGGCCCGATGCGCGGAGTGCTTGTCTAACACTTTACAATGGTCGCGCGTTCAACTAATTAGTTGACAAGACCAATCGCATCCCGATGTGGTCATATCGGCGGTCGGGTTCGAACCGTTGGCGGAAGGCGGAGCGTTGGGGCCAACCGGGATCGGTCCAACCGCCGCCACGGCGCGAGCGGGAAAGGTCGCCGGTGTCGTTGGGGGAGCCGGGGACTTGTGAGAGGTCTGGATCGGTGCCGCCCGGCAGCCGGTTATGGAACCAGTCGCGGCACCATTCGACCTCGTTGCCTTGCATGTCGTGTAGACCCCAGGGGTTGGGCGGATAGCTGCCGACTTTCGTCGCGCGATTCAGCGCCGGACCGGTTGGAGCGCCGTTGTAGGGCTTGTCGCCCAGAAAGTTCGCCTGTTCACTCGTGAGGTACGCGCCGGCGTAAGTGGGGGTCGTCGTGCCCGCGCGGCAGGCGTACTCCCATTGGGCCTCGGTGGGAAGGCGGAAAGCCCAGCCGTCGGGTAACGCACCCTCGGCTTGGGCAAGTTTGGTGAGTTTGTCGCAGAAGGCTTGCGCCTCGGCATAGTTGACGTTGTAGAGCGGGAAGTCGTCGCCGATCCCCGCGCGCTCGGTGACTTCGCCGGGCAGGTCGCCCATCACGCGCTTCCAGTCGCCCTGCGTGACTTCGTATCGGCCCATCCAGAAGCCATGTGAGAGGGTCACGTCGACCTGGGTCTCGAACGGGCGTCGTTCGGGCTCGTCGCGCGGACTGCCCATCTTGAAACTGCCGGCGGGGCACCAGTTGAGGTGGATACCGGCCACGGTACGGGGTTCGCCCGGCTGGGTGCCGTCGATGGCGGCGGGTTGCGCTGAGGCTGGCAAGCCAATCAGGTAGCAGATCGCGATTAGAGAGCGGCGCATGTGAAAGATCCTATTGACTACATTCGAAATATTAGACGATTTCCATGCGTGATTCGTTAGGCCCGTCATCGATGCAGAGCATATCGCGTTTAACCGGTGCCCTGACTTCGCTATACTTCGCGCTTTCTCGCCGGATCTGGCGATTTAATCTGTTGGAGGAGCGATGGCATCGGGTAAGCGATTCAAGATTGCGTGCGTGGGTGCGGGGAACGTGGGGGCGTCGGCGGCGCAGTACTGCGCGGAGATGGATCTGGGCGATGTCGTGTTGACGGACATCGTGGAAGGGTTCCCGCAGGGCAAGGCGCTGGATCTGACGCAGGCGGGGCCGATCCGCGGCTACGGCACAATGGTGACGGGGACGAACGACTACGCGGACATCGCGGGCGCGGACGTGTGCATTGTTTCCGCGGGCCTCGCGCGCAAGCCGGGGATGACGCGGCTGGATTTACTCGAGAAGAACGGACGCATCATCGAAGGCATCGCGCAGAACATCGCAAAGCACGCGCCGAACAGCACCGTGATCGTCGTGACCAACCCGCTCGACGTGATGACGTACCTGATGTTCAAGAAGTCAGGTTTTCCGTCAAACCGCGTCGTGGGGATGGCGGGCTGCCTCGATAGCGCGCGGCTCCGCGCGTTCGTATCGATGGAACTGAACGTGAACATGAAGAACATCGACACGATGGTGCTTGGGTCGCACGGCGACGACATGGTGCCGTTGCCGGAGTACACGACGGTGTCGGGAATTCCGATCACGAAACTGATGAAGAAGGACCGGATCGACGCGCTGATGGAACGCACGCGAAAGGGCGGCGGCGAAATCGTGGCGCTGCTCAAGACCGGCAGCGCGTTCTACGCGCCCGGCGCGAGCGCCGCCCGGATGGCGCAGGCGATCGTGCGCGACGAAAAACAGTTGCTGCCGTGCGCGGCGTTGCTGGACGGTCAGTATGGGCTCAAGGACGTGTACATCGGCGTGCCGGTCGTGCTTGGCAAGGGCGGCGTGGAGAAGATCATGGAACTCGATCTGACGTCGGAACAGAAGGACGCGCTGCACAAGTCGGCGGGCGAGGTCCGCGAAGGGTTGAAGGGACTCAAGGAAGTCGGGATTCTGTAAACCGCGTATTCAGCTTGATACTGCCGGCCCAGGCGGGGAATCGCCTGGGCCTGTTGCTTTTTTGGATGTAGCGCACGCCTAAACATACCCGTTTAGGCGTGGCACCCATCGCTCTCCCGTTCCGACCACCTATCGCGGTACGTGTTATCCTGTGATTGGGGGAACATGCGCGCGGAGCGTCTTCAGAATCTCGTCCTGATTGGACTGTTGCTGATCCTGGGCATCGGCATGGGCGTCGCGTATTGGTTCGGGGGCGACAAGTCGACAGCCGGCGCGAGTGGACCGGTTGCGCCGGTGAAGAAGTTTCGGGCGGACCCCGGGACCGAACGCGAAAACGCGCGCGCGCTGGTGAGTTCGGTGCCGTCGGTGAAGGAAGAGACGACGGACCGGCCGATTGAGATTTGGGGCAGTCTGGACGACGACGAACCGGAGCGGGACGCATTCGCTGCGACGCCAGAGTCCGTCGCCGGACTTTCTCACGAGAACGCGCAGCGGGTGTTGGCGGACCGGTTGGCCGCGGACGACCTGAGCGCCGAAGAACGCGCGCAGACCGAGGCGGCGCTTGGACTGGCGCTGCTGTTGGGGGAACCTCGCGAGGCGGAGGGCGCGCGCGCGGCGTTTGAGCGGGCGTTTGCGGCATGCGCGGACGCGGACTCGCGGGTGCAGTTGGCGTTCGTGTACGCGGAACGGCTTAACGCCGAAGACGAGTACGAGGAAACCCTGGAACTGCTGAAGGACGGCCGGTTTGTCGGCGCGAAGTTGAGTCCCACGCGGCTCAAACTTGAGGCGCTGCGGGGGTGGGCGCTGGACGCGCTCGGCCGGAATGACCAAGCGCGCACGGCGTACAGCAAAGCGTTTGAGTCGGCGCTGGCCAGCGACCTGAACGAGTCCGCCGGTGGACGCGATGCGGCGCGGCTGGTTGCGCTTCGACTCGCGCGGCACTATCGCGCGGACGGGAGGGAGCGAGACGCGACGGCCGTGTCGCGGATGCTGCGCGCGTGGCTGGGTGAAGACGACTTAGTGTTGCGGTAGCGTGAGCAGGTGGAACGCGGATGGCGTTTCGACAATCATCAGCCAACGTGCGGCGGGACCCGCGGACGATAGCGTGAAGTCTGAGACGGGCTCGCGCAGATTCAGCCGGAAATCCGCGGCGGTCCGCGGCGATCCGGAGAACCTCCACGCAATCACTTCGCTCCCAGACCCGCTCGTGAGCATTTCGTCGCGGCCGTCGCCGTCGATGTCGTCGAACCGGACGTGCGCGAACGGCCCGGCGATCCCGGCGGCCAGCGCGTCGAACACGGGCGCCGTGGTGCGAAACCAGAGCACGGGGCGCCCGGCGTACCGGACGGCGGCGGCGTCGAAGAGATGCACGGTGACGACGATCTCGATCGCGCCGGTGCGCGCGGCGGCGGTCAGCGCGTCCAGCGTTGGCGCGGGCCTCGCGAGCCGCCACAAGACGATGTCGCCGTAGCCGTCGCCGTTGAGGTCGGGGGCCTGGCCGCCGGGCAGAATGATGATTCCCGGGAGCAGGCGTGGGGAGGGTGTGTGCGACGCGTCCGGGAACTGCGGACGCTTCACGACGAGCGTATCGCGGAATTCTCCCGGCGCGAGTGCGAACGCGATGCGATCGCCCGGCGCGCCTGATTCGGTGAGAGGGAACGAGGGCCATGACTCCGGCGGACCGGCTGCCGCATCCAGCGCGGAGCGCCCGGAAGATTGGCGATCCGGGGTGTCGGCAACCTCCGCGATCTCGAACCGTTGTGTGATGACGTATTCGCGTCCCGCATCCAACGCCGCCGATCGATTTGCCGCGTCCCACGACTGCGCGAAGATGAGCGCCGGTTCCGGCGGTTGTTCGTCCGCGGCGCTGGGCACGGGCAGGCCGGCGAGGTCCCAGATACGCGGTTCGTCGTAGATCGGGGCCGAGAGGAACGTGTCGCCGCGGCGGCGGAAGAAGAGCGAGGCGAGGCGGGGCGCGCCGTACGCCAGCGCGGCGAATCGATCGTCCTCTATGTGCACGAGCGGCGGAGAGGCAGCCGCGTTGGACGCGTCCCGCCAATATTCCAGGCTGCGAACGCGCACGACGGCGAGTTCAGCGATGCCATCCTGATCGGTATCGCGGAAGTCGAAGAGCGTGGTCCCCTCCGGCAGGCGAATACTGCGGTCACCGGCGCCTGGCAGCGTTTCGGAGACGATGACCTCAACTCCCTTGAGGACAGCCCACTCCGGCGCGGCATCTCGATCGACTTGCACCAGAAACGGAAACGCGATCGACGTGTCGCAGTGGATAGAATCGGCGACAAAGGAAACGGGTTGGGCCGAGGCGAACGCGCCGATCGCGAGGAGCGCGGCGGGTATGAGCGCGCGGCGCATCATCGCGAAAAGAACACCCTGGGAGCGCGTTCCTGGGTCGCGGGGATCAGGACGATGTCGGACTTGCCGTCACCATCGACATCGGCGGCCGTCATACGCGAATAGCCATTGGAAACGGTGACCACGTTGTCGGGTGTGGCTTCAAACACGCCTTCATGGTTGAGATAGATAGCGATGCGGCGGGGCGTGTCCCACACGGCAAAGTCGGCGCGGCGGTCACCATTGAAGTCGCCGGATGCTGAGGCCAGCCCTCCCGCGCGGTACGCCTCCCAGCGCGCGCCCCCGGCGGCGAGTGGTGCGTTGAACCGGATGGACGTGGTCAGCAGCGTGCGCGCGGAGGGGTCGATTCGGCCGGAGACGTCCTGGACGTGAACCGAGAGCGCGTGGTCGATTCGCCGCTCGGACGCGACGGCCATCAGCACTTCGCGCGGCGGCGCGTTAAACAGGACCGTGGAGTGGACCAGCAGATCGGCGTCGCCGTCCGCATCGAAGTCGGTCGCGGCGATCTGGGACGCGAACGCCTTCACGCGGATCGATTGGGCCTCGTCGCGCCCGCCGATGTGAACGACAATGTCGCTCAGCGGCGGCGACCACGCGGGGGCGTGCGGCGACGAGGAACGGATACCGGCAAAATCGAGCGCGTCGTCCGAATTGAGCTGGACGGGCACGATGATCGCGGGGCGCAGGAGGGGATCGCGACGCGCGTCTTCGCGGGTGGAGAAGACACCATCGTGATCTGCGATGACTTGATAATCAATAAATCGGTGCTCGATCAATCCTGAGGCGGCATTGAGCGATTCGTAGACGGTCAGCTTCGAATCCGAGAACGAGAGACGGAATCGGCGGGAGAGCGACGCGGGCATGGGCGGCCCCGTTTGCGCCGCCCACAGATCCTGGACCAATATCGCTTCGGGCCGGCGCGGCGGGTAGACGTTGAGTTCGCCGGCCGGGAAGACTCCGCGAAGCAGTTGAAACACGTGGAGACGGTGTTCGTCGGGAACAAGCAATTCGACGCGGCCGTCGCGATCGAGGTCCTCGAAGATGGGCGCTACGGGCGAGTCGTGTTCGAGCGCGACCGATGCTTCCCAGAAATGCGACCACGCGCCCGCAAGAAAGCGATAACACGCGAGTCGGCCGCCGCCGTATCCGAAGAACAGGTCGTTCTCGATATGAATCCGGGCGAATTGCCCGTTCTCCGGGTGGCGAACGGAGGCGGAGTCGGGATACCGGCCGGCGATCCCGAGGCGGACCGCACCGGGCAGCACGAGATCCATCTGGCCGTCGCGATTCACGTCGGCGATCCGCGTGTTCACCGGCGCAGCAGCATCCGGAAAGTTGGCGGTTCCGACATCCAGCCCGGGCAGGTCCTGCTCGACGAACGTGACGGCGCCGAGCGCAACGGCGAGCAGTAGCGGGATCATGGCCCGTAGCTTCGCCGGCCGACGACGAACACGGCGGCGAGGGCGAATCCTGCGCCCCAGAGGGCGCTCCACGCGGTCGCGTACGCCGCGGCGGGGAAAAACGCGGTATCGAGGGCGTTGCAACGGTCCTGCAGCACAATCCAGGAGCGATCGAGGTAGGAGGTGAACACGAAGTGCGCGATTCCGAGCGGATGCTTGACGTAGTCCACGAGGAGCCAGCCTCCGACCGCGAGCGTGATGGCGGCGGCGGGCCGGCGCACAATCGAGGAGAGGAACAGCGCGTAGGCCACACCGGCGAAATAGGGCGGAAGATTAAGGATGGCGGCGATCGCGAGCGCGGCGTAAAGTTCGTTCGTCGCGTACATGAGTTCGTCGCCGTAGGCGACCCCGGTGAGTTCACCGAACGCGAGCGCGACGAGCCAGGTCGTGACAACGGCTGTGGTCGTCAGGAGCGCGGCGTAGGCCATGCCGTTGAGCAGTTTCGCGCAGACGAACTCGTGCCGCTGGATCGGGCGCGCGAGCAGCGAGCGGATCGTGCCGGAATCCACTTCGGACGCGATGAGACCGGCTGAATAGACGGTCGAGAGCAGAAAGCCCGCGAGATTGAGCGCGGCGGGGACGGCGTAGGCGATGAACCCGAAATCGCTGAGCCCATCGCGCGACACCGGCCGCACGAACAAGGACGCCGCGGTGAGCGCCGCGACGATGCCGATCCCGGCATAGGGATACGGCGAGCGCGAATATTTGACCCACTCGACGAGGCAGAGGTTCAGGATGCGGCGGATCACGTGTTCTTCGCCTTGAGGTAGAGCTCCTGTACGCCGCGGCGGCGGGGCACGATCCCGTTGATGGCGTACCCCGCGCCGATCAGAAACGTCGCGAGCTGGTTGGGCGATGCGTTGTTCAGCCGCACGCGGAGCCGGCCCCGGCGGATCTCGACCTCGTCCACCCAGTCCTCCTGGATGAGTTTCTTCGCGGCGGCCTCGGCGGAATCGATCAGGACGTCCACCTGGCTGCGGTCGTAAATGAACAGTGCCTCGGTTTTGTTGAACAGAATGAGCCGGCCGCGCTCGAGCACCGCGACCCGATCGCAGAACGCCTCGACCTCCTCCATTTCGTGCGTGGACAGAATGATGGTGACACCGGCCTCGTGCGCAAGCCGGCGGAGGTGTTCGATGGTCTGCGCGGTCTGGTCGGTGTCGAGGGCGGTGGTCGGTTCGTCGAGGATCAGCAACTCCGGTTCGGTGAGGAATGCTTGCGCGAGACCCAGGCGCTGGCGCAGTCCGCGCGAAAGCGTGCCGACGCGCTGATCGGCGAAGGGGACCAGCCCGACCATGTCGAGCGCGCGATCCAGCGTAAGTTCGCGACCTGTGAGGCGTGCGAACAGCGCGAGGTTCTTCGCCACCGACAGGTGATCGTAGAACGACGGGTTTTCGGTGAGCACGCCCATGCGTTGCGCAATCGCGAGACGGTGTTCCGAGGCGTCGCGCCCGAAGATCGAAATC
Organism: uncultured Nitrospirales bacterium; assembly: GCA_964449475.1. Lineage (GTDB taxonomy): Bacteria > Hydrogenedentota > Hydrogenedentia > Hydrogenedentales > VFKU01. Next base: position 14,935 of record CAYUZD010000005.1, on the reverse strand, counting down.
GTTCCCGCGGACGGCCGGATGAGGCCCGCGATCATGGCGAGGGTCGTGCTCTTTCCGGCGCCGTTCGGCCCCAGCAGCGCTAGGATTTCGCCTTCTTGCACCTCGAACGAGAGATCCGAGACGGCGGTCGCCGAACCGAAGTGCTTCGAGACGCCGTCGAGCTCAATGCACGTGCCGGACATCGCGAGATCGTATCACTTCGCGCGCAACGCGTCGGGGACGGCGTCCGCCGCGGGCCGCAAGTCGAGTAGTTGCAACTGGATGGTCGTGGTGCCGCGCCAGGTGTTGAATCGCGGGCGGAAGGCGACATCGACGCACTCGGGCATCTCCTCGGGTCGCCACTTGCCCGCCAGGCTGAAGCCGATCGCGGGGAATTCGCGGTCGCCGTGCGCGACCTGGCACTGGAGATGCCCGCCGCGGAGCGTACGCGCGTTCTTGCGTGGTAGCCGGACACCAAACGCGGCGAAGACCGGCGCCGGGTTCTCCGCGCCAAAGGGTTCGAGGCGATCGATGGTCTGGATCAGCTGTTCATTGACCTCGCTCAACGCGACGATCGCGTCGAGCGACAGCGTGGCGGGTGAGGGGTCGGCGGGCATGGTCTGCGCGGCGTACGCCTCGAACCGTTCGGCGAACTCGGGAATGCGATCCTCGCGAATGGTCATGCCGGCGGCGAGCCGGTGGCCGCCGTGTTTCTCGAGCAGGTCGCCGCACGCGGCGAGCGCCTCGGCGAGGTGCAGATCGGGCGTGCTGCGTCCCGACGCGCGTCCGGTCCCGCCGTCGTCCACCGCGATCAGCACGACCGGTCGGCCGAACGCGCCCATCAGCCGCGCCGAGACGATGCCGATGACGCCCGGGTGCCACGTGCGGCCCGCGAGAACGATCGTGCGGCGGTCCACGAGCCGATCCTGTTCGATGCGCGCGAGCGCTTCCTGGCTGATGGCGTCCTCGACCTCGCGGCGGCGGCGGTTCAGCCGATCGAGCTCCTGGGCGAGGGCGTCCGCCTCGCCGTGTGAATCGGACAGCATCAGCGCGAGTGCGGCGGACCCGTCGCCAAGGCGTCCGCTCGCGTTCAACCGGGGCGCGAGCTGGAACGCGATGTGTTCCGCGCGAATTTCGCGGGGGTTGAGTTTTGCGCAGCGGGCGAGCGCCTCCAGACCGGGATGCGCGCGCTCGGCGATGCGGCCTAGGCCCCGCGCGACAATGAGGCGGTTCTCGCGGCGGAGAGGCACGACATCGGCGACGGTGGCAAGCGCGACAAGGTCGAGGTCGGAATCTTCATCGGTCAGCGCGCGGCAGAGGGAGAACGCGACGGCGGACCCGCACGCAAAGGCGAACGGGGCTGCGGGATCGTCGCGATGCGGGTTGATGACGGCGACGGCCTGCGGGAGGGCCTCGTCGATGGTGTGGTGATCCGTGACGATGAGATCGATGCCGCGCCGCGCGGCTTCCTCGGCGGCGTCGAACGCGTTGATGCCGTTGTCGACGGTAATCAGCAGGTTGACGCCGTCCCGCGCGGCATCGACGACGCTGTCGCGATTGATGCCGTAGCCTTCGGTAAGGCGGTTGGGCATCGCGTGGGAGACGTCCCGGAGTCCGAACCGGCGAAGTCCTCTCGTCAGTACGGCAGTGGCGGCCATGCCGTCCACGTCGTAATCGCCGAAAACGCGGACATGTTCGCCGCGCTGCTGCGCCGCGCCGATGCGATCGACGGCGTCCCTCATGCCGGTGAGCGCGAACGGATCGCTGAGCGGCAGGTGGTGGCCTTCGAGGAAGGCGCGCGCCTGCTGTACGTCCGTGAGGCCGCGGGAGACGAGGATCTGCGCGACGATGCCCTGGACACCCAGCCCGGTGGCGAGCGAGCGCACGACGGCCCGCTCGGCGTTGGGCAGGAGCCATTGCGTGCGCGCGGCGGACGACATCAGGCCGATGCCCTCGCGAGCCGCACGATCTCGGCGACGACCTGGCCGAAGTCCATCCGGGTGGTATCGACGATCACGGCGTCCGCCGCGGGCCGAAGCGGGGCCACGTCGCGCGTGCGGTCGTTGTGGTCGCGCGCGGCGATTTCGGCCTGGAGCGCGGCCACGTCCACCTGGCGCCCTTCGCTGCGGAGCTGTTCGGCGCGGCGGCGGGTGCGTTCCTCGACGGAGGCGTCGAGAAAAATCTTGCAGCGCGCGCGTGGGAACACGATCGTGCCCATGTCCCGGCCCTCGGCAACGGTGGGGCCCTTCGCAGCGAACTCGCGCTGGAGTTCGACCAGACGGTTGCGGACGGCGGGGATACCATCCAGATAGCGGATGTTACGCGTGACCTCGGGCGAGCGTATGGCCGACGTGACATCGACCCCGTCCACCTCGACGCGCAGGCCATGGTCCACCGGCGCGAGGTTGAGCTTCATCGCGGAGGTCGAAGCGGCGAGCGCGGCGGGATCGTCGAGTCCAACGTGGTGTTCAAGGGCGCGCCACGTGGCCGCGCGATACATCGCGCCGGTATCGAGAAAGGCCATCCCGAGCCGGCTGGCGGCTTCGCGGGCGGCGGAACTCTTGCCGGCGCCGGCGGGGCCGTCAATGGCAACGATGTTCACAAGCGTCTCCGGGTCGGCAGGCACAGCGCGTCACCCGGCGCTCGCGTCGACGATGCGGTCATTTTCGCGACGATAGGTGCGGTTGCCGGGGACCCCGGAGGGCGCGAGCACGGCGGCGCCGTGGTCGCCGGGTTCGTCCAGGAACGCGGCCTCCGTGCAAAGCGTGACCCCTTCCTCGAAGTACCCCGTGGCCTCGGGGACGACATCCTCTTCCTGGGCGTCGAGCGCGGGCGGGTTGAGATGGTGCTGGCTGAGGAGCTTTTCGGACAGTTCGTCGTACTCCTTGCGGTACGCGGACTGGAAATCGAGATAGTGCTTGACGCGTTTGCGGCGCTTGTCGATGGCTTTGAGCATCAACTGGACGAAGGGAGACTGGGCGCGCTGGTAAAGCCGGTCCTCGATCGAGCGCGACCGGGCCTTCTGCAGCACGCGCGAGAGCACCTCCACGCGCGAGGCTTCGTTCAGGATGCGGTCGTACGACTCGTGATCAGCGGACGGCTCGCGGAGTTTCTCCTGGATCGACTTGATCGACTGCTGAAGTTCCTTGCGCTCGAAAAGCCACGCGAGACGTTTCTCGCGCAGCCGCGAAAGGAGGTCGGACAGCCGCGACGTGGATGCCGCGGAGAGGTTACGGGCCAGCGAATTCAATTCTTCTCTCTCTGCTGCGAAAGAACTCGCGTCGGGGTCGTCCTGCAGATGCGCGGAGAGTTCGTTGTCCACCTCGCGCCACGCTTCGTTCCTGCTCTCGGCCAGCGCGCCGCGTTCCATGCGATCTTCGGCGGCGTCCGAGAGCACTTCGATTCCGGCGATAATCCGATTGAGGAACCCGAGGCGGCGTTCCGCGCGGTTGATCTCCTCGAGTTTCTCCCGGCTCGACTCGCCGCCGAGCAGGTACATGAGGGCGTTGCCGGCGTACGTCTCGCATTCGTGCTTGGCGACGTCGATGAGGCTGAACGTGTTGCGGATGCCTCGGCGAACACCAGCAAGACGTGAGACAAGGCGCGAGGCGTTCTCGTCGATTAACTTGCCGACTTGTTCGCACGCGACACGGCGCTGGAGTTCGATCACGGGGCCACGGCCGCCTAGGGGCACGAATTTCGCCGCGCGCAGCAGCTTGGACACCCGAAAGCGGCCGCCGGACGCCACGCCGTCGATTTCGATCACCGGGGCCATGTACGTTCCGCCGCGCGTGTCGCCCAGGATCGCGAGTGTGCTGCCCGCGAATACCATCTTGGGATCTTCACACCGGCGCGCCACGATCGATCCTGACTTGGACACCGCCGTGCTATGGCTGAGGCAAGCGCCGACGAACACGCTGCCGCTCGAGACAATGGCCGTGCCTGCCTGGTTGCCGCGGACTTCGATGTCCTGCGAGGCCGCGACATGGCCGAGCAAATGACCGTTGATGAGGCAGGATCCCTCCGCGACGACGAGTGTGCAGTCGTCCGGGACGCCGTCGAGCACCTTCACGTCGCCGCGGCAGTCGAGCACGTGGCCGCGGGACAGCATCGCAAGCCCGGCGAACGATGAAACCTCGCGCCGGGGCGCGGCGCGCAGCGAGGCAGCGTCCACCAGGGTCACGTGTACCGCGAGCGACGGAAGCCCGGGCATCGCGGGTTGGAGGATGAGTTCGCGCAAGACGTTCGCGTGGGGGCGCAGTAGCGCGGTGAGCCGCTTGTACCGATCGAGGGATTTCACGCGCGCGAGCAGTTCGGACGCGCTGTGCAGCAATAGCGCTTGATCGGGGGACACGTTCCGCACACCGCCCGTCTCGGCTGCGTCGAGCGCACGCCGGAGCAACGGCTGGAGCCGAACTTCTTCGACGGGCGAGGCCGCAGCCGAGTTGGTCAGGTCGAGCCAGCGCTTGGCGCAGCCGCCTGCGAACGAAAGCCGCTCGCGCTCGGGCGACCCCTCGGGGCGGGAATCGCGGAGCGCGATGAGCAGCGCGATGTCCTCGACGGTCGCCGCGGACAGGCGGGCGTCTTCCGCCCCCTCGTAATGCGCGATGAACCGTTCAAACGCCTCAACGGACAAGGCCGGCCGCCCCCGACGATTGGCGCGGCAGGCTCGACGCGTACGGCGGCCGATGGATGCCGTGCTCAGTAATGATAGCGGAAATGAGCGGCGCGGGGGTGACGTCGAAGGCGGGGTTGTACACCTCGACCCCGTCGGGCACGGTGTCGCGTCCGAATCCGGAGGCAATCTCGACGCGCGGGCGCTGCTCGATGGGAATGCCGTCGCCCGAGGGCATCGCGTGATCGATGGTGGATGTCGGCGCCGCGATGTACAGCGGGATCCCGTGGGCCTGAGCGAGCACGGCGACGGAATACGTGCCAATCTTGTTCGCCGCGTCGCCGTTCGCCGCGATGCGGTCCGCGCCGACGATCACGACCTGGATGCGGCCCTCGCGCATGACCTGGGCCGCGGCGTTGTCGCAGATGACCGTGACGGGGATTCCCGCCTGCTGGAGCTCCCACGCCGTAAGCCGCGCGCCCTGGAGCAGCGGGCGCGTTTCGTCGGCGAAGACGTGGAACTTCCGGCCGAGTTCGTGTGCGCGGAACATCAGGGCCAGCGCCGTGCCGTAGTCCGACGTCGCGAGCCCGCCGGCATTGCAATGGGTGAGGACGCCCGCACCGTCGGGAATCAGCGCTTCGCCCGCCGCGCCGATGCTCCGGCACATCTCGCGATCTTCCTCGAAGATCTCGACCGCCTCCGTCTCGAGTTCGTCCAGAAATTCCGCTACGGACGAAACGTGGGCGCGGGACTGTGCGCGCGCGGACATGCGGTCCAGCGCCCAGAACAGATTCACAGCAGTGGGACGCGAAGTGGCGAGATGGGTCGCCGCGCGCCGGGCAGCGGACACGGCATCCGCGACCGTTTTCGGGGTTGCTTCGAGCACGCCTACGACCACTCCGAAGGCAGCACAGACGCCGATCGCGGGTGCGCCGCGAACGCGGAGTAAGCGGATCGCTTCCCACACCTTTTCGACGGAATCAAGACGAATTTCGCGGTATTCGCCGGGGAGCAGGGTCTGATCGATGATGGAAAGCGCGCGGTCCTGCCACAAAATGGTGCGTACCGGCATCGCTGACGCCCCCAGAACGACTACGGAACGGTTCAATAGTAGTGAAACCCGTAGGAGGTACACAAACCCTGAGCGGGAGCGGGATTTCTTGTCGGTGTCCGAGCTTCACGAATCCGTCGGCTGGGATTCGCTTTTCTACATGCGCGTATGGAAATCCTTAGAAATGACGAGATGGTATGAATGCAACGTCGCCCCGCCGGGATTTTCCTCACGATTTGTTGGCGCCTCACCCGGCGGATGATTGGCCCGCAACTTGCCTAAGACGATTCGGAGAGGCGTTGTCGCGTCGTCTAGCGCCGCGGCTTCGATGGACAACCATGACCGGCCATCTGACTGTTCCCGCTCGGCGCGACGGCGCGTTGCGCGCGGCGTATGTCAATTTTTGGACGCGCCACCGCGGGCAACTCGAGTCCGCGGTGGACGGTCCCGGGCTGACGGTGACGCACGTTCACGCGGGCCTGGCGGCGACGATGTTCAGCCTGCCCGATCCCGATGTCGCGCTGGTGGGATTCGGTGCCGGGTCACGCGAGGCGGCGACGTTCCTGGCGGACTACCGGCGCAGTCCGTGGTTCCGGCGCGTGCCGCTGATCGCGCTGGGAGAGTCGCGCGACGAAGGCCAGGCGCAGTTTTGCATGGAGTGGGGGTGCGACGACGTGATGCTCCGGCCCATCCGGCGTAGCCAGTTGTTGTCGCGCGCGCGGATATGGGCGATACGCGGGGCCGTGCGCAGGGAAGAACGGCGCGCGGCCGACGAGGCGATGCGCAACTTCAGGCGGTCGGCGGAGTTTGCGGAGCTGATCGTGCCGCTCGGCGTGCAGATGATGGCGGAGAGCGAGTTCGACGTGCTGCTCGACACGATCCTGGCGTCGGCGCGCGCATTCAGCCAGGCGGACGGCGGGACCATCTACCTCGTGCGCGACGACCACACGCTCGAATTCAAGGTGCTCGCGAACCAGACGCTGGGGCTAAAGTTCGGCGCGAACGAGAAGAACGCGCGGCCGCTCAGGTCAATCCCGCTGCATGAGGACGACGGCCAGCCGAGGGCGATGGCGGCGCACGTTGCCGTGACGGGCGAAACGGTCAATGTCGAGGACGCGTACACCGAATCGCGGTTCGATCTGTCGAGCATGCGCGAGTTCGACGCGAAGACGGGATACCGCACACAATCGGTGCTGACGATTGCGCTCCGGAACAACTGCGGGAGCGTGATCGGCGTCCTACAACTGATCAACGCCCAGGATCGCTCCACCCGGACCACGACTCCGTTCGATCCGCTGACGACGTCGCTGGTCGAGTCGCTCTCGCGGCTTGCGGGGCAGGCGCTCGAGTCCTACCGGAGAATGGAGCGGCTGCGGAAACAAAGCGAGGGATTGACGATCCACATTGACGAGGAAGAACGCGCGAAACAGGTCGACGCGATCACGTCGTCGGGCTATTTCCGCGAATTGAAGGCGAGGGCGAGCGCATTGCGCGTCTCGACTCTGACTGGGGAGACGGCGGCGACACGATGAGCACGATTGTATCGATCCATTCGTTCCGGGGCGGCACGGGCAAGTCGAACCTGACGGCGAATCTGACCTGCGCGATGGCGGCGCGTGGCAAGCGCGTGGGCGTGATCGACACCGACATCCAGTCGCCCGGAATTCACGTGCTGTTCCGGCTGAATCCGGGCACGGTGAAGTACAGCCTGAACGATTTCCTCCACGGCCGGTGCGCGATCGAGGAGGCCGCGATCGACGTGACGTCGACGTTGTCGTACGCTGACCCGCCGTTGTCGCCACAGGGCGCGGTGTACCTGATCCCGTCGAGCATCCAGACGGGCGAGATCGCGCGGATATTGAGCGAAGGGTACGACGTGGGGCTGTTGAACGACGGCATCCAGCAGGCGATCCAGCGGCTCGACCTCGACTACCTGTTCATCGACACGCACCCGGGCGTCAACGAGGAGACGCTGCTGTCGATTGCGATCAGCGACGTGCTGTTCCTCGTGTTGAGACCCGATCGGCAGGACTTCCAGGGCACAAGCGTCACGGTCGAACTGGCGCGGCAGCTCGATGTGAAGGGCATGTACCTCGTGCTAAACATGGTGCTCGACGTGATGAACCCCGACGCGCTCAAGGAGAAGGCGGAATCCATCTTCAAGACGCCGGTGGGCCAACTGCTGCCGTTGAGCGAGGACCTCGTGCGACTCGGCAGCGACGGCGTGTTCAGCCTGATGCATTCGGACCATCCCTACAGCAAGCGCATCCAGAAACTGGCGGAAATACTGAGCACCGCGGGCGCTGCGTCCGCGGAGTCGAAGGGGTAGACCATGGCGGGCGATCGAACGGATTCGGGGAGTGTCGGCGCGCTCCTTTCCACCATTAAGTCGGCGGCGTCGCCGTTCCGGAAGTACTTGCAGGACCTGCACGCGTCGCTCTCGAACGAGAAGGGCGGCGCGGTCGCGAACTACATTCCGGAACTCGCGAAGGCGAACCCGGACTGGTTCGGGCTCAGCGTCGTCACGCTGGGCGGCACGCAATACGACGTCGGCGACTCCAAGCAGCGGTTCACGATCCAGTCGGTGTCGAAAGCGTTCATGTACGGCCTGGCGCTCGAGGACCGGGGAAAGGAATCGACGCTGGCGCGCGTGGGCGTCGAGCCTACGGGCGACGCGTTCAACTCGATCATCAAGCTGGACCAGGACTCGCACCGTCCTCACAACCCGATGGTGAACGCAGGGGCCATCGCGACCGCGGGCCTGATCCGTGGGAAGGACTCGCCCGAGCGCGTGAACCGGATGATGGATATGTTCGAGCGGTACGCCGGGCGGCGGCTCGAGGTTGATATCGCCGTGTACGCAAGCGAGAAGGCCACGGGACACCGCAACCGAGCGCTCGCGCACCTCATGTTGAACTTCGGCATGATCGAGGAGCGGATCGACGAGATCCTGGACCTCTACTTCCAGCAGTGCAGCATACAAGTGACCTCGCACGATCTGGCGATGATGGGCGCGACGCTCGCGAACGGCGGAGTGAACCCCGTCACGGGCGTGCAGGCGGTACAGCCGGAGTACGTGCAGGACGTGCTGAGTGTCATGTACACGTGCGGGATGTACGACTACGCAGGACAGTGGGCGTACGACGTGGGGCTGCCCGCGAAGAGCGGCGTCGGCGGGGGCATCTGCGCCGTGGTGCCCGGCGTGATGGGGATCGGCGTGTTTTCGCCGCTGCTCGACGCGAAGGGGAATAGCGTTCGCGGGGTGAAAGCGTGCGAGAGGCTCAGCCGGGAACTCGGGCTGCACCTGTTCGCGGTGAAGGACCCCGGACGCATGGAGACGTTGTTGCCGGAAGTGGCGGCTCGGTAGGGGCGGGGCCCTGTCCCCACCCTGGGCATGCTCCGGATCCTGGGCGGCCACAGGGGGCCGCCCCTACCGCGCACAGTCCTCCTCTAGACTCAATCAAAAAACGGTTCTTAGTCGACGAAGGCCTTCTTGATCTTCTCGAGGAAACGGACGTGGAGCGGATAAGTCGTCGTTGAACTCAGCTCGTCGAATTTCTTGATGAGTTCCTTCTGTTCCTTGGTGAGCTTCGTCGGCGTTTCGACGTGGATGCTGACGAGGATGTCGCCCGTGCGGTACCCGCGGACATCGGGCACGCCGTGGCCGCGCAGCGGGAGGACTTGCCCGGATTGCGTGCCAGCGGGGATCTTGAGGTCGATCTCGCCGTTCAGCGTCGGCACCTTGATGGTCGCGCCGAGGATCGCCTGCGGGAAGCCAATCGGCACCTCGCAATGCAGGTCGTTTCCCTCGCGCGTGAAGATCGCGTCCTCCTCGACCTCTAGGAATACGTAGAGATCGCCGCGCGGACCACCGTTCCGGCCGGCCTCGCCCTCGCCCTGGATACGCAGGCGCGAGCCGGTATCGACGCCGGGCGGAATCTTGACCGCGAGTTCGCGCTTGTTGACCGTGAGTCCCTGCCCGTGGCACGCGCGGCATGGATCGGATATCACGCGGCCCGAACCCTGGCAGCGCGGGCACGTGCGCGTAATACTGAAGAAGCCCTGCGACATGCGGACCTGGCCGGCGCCGTTGCATTGCGGGCATCGGTCCTGCGACGCGCCCTTGGCCGCGCCGGAACCGCCGCAGTCGGCGCAATTCTCGTGGCGCTTGAACGAGATGTTCTTCGAGACGCCGAAGGCCGCCTCGCGGAGCGTGATGCGCATCGGGTATTCGAGGTCGTCGCCGCGCGTGGCGGATTGAGGGCCGCGACCCCGGCCGCCGCCGAAGAAGGCGTCGAAAATGTCGTCGAACGGACTCCCGCCCGCGCCGCCGAACCCGCCGCTGAATCCGCCGAAGCCTTGTCCTGCGCCGGCGCCGACTCCCGCCGCGCCGAACTGATCGTAGCGCGCGCGCTTCTCCTTGTTCTTGAGCACGTCGTAGGCTTCGTTGATTTCCTTGAGCTTGTCCTCAGCCGCCTTGTCGCCGCCGGTCTTGTCGGGATGGTACTTGTGCGCGAGACGGCGGTAAGCGGCGCGGATCTCGTCTTCCGACGATTCGCGCGGGACGCCGAGAATCTCGTAGTAATCCCTGGACATAGGCTGGGCCGTTGCGCGTGCGCGTCACGCGGTCAGGGCTGCTTCTCCTGCGCGTCGGCGTCCTGCGGCGGTTCGGGCGCCTGGGCCTGCTCGGCGGCCGTCGCAGCGTACATCGCCTCCGCAAGCGTATGCGTAGCGTTGTTGAGCGCCTCGAGCGCCTGTTCGAGCGCGGCATTGTCCTCGCCCGCGCGCGCGGCGACCACGGCGTCCTTGGCGGCGGTGATATTTGCGCGGTCCTCGTCGGACACCTTGTCGCCAAACTCGCGCAACGATTTTTCCGTCTGATAGACGAGCGTATCGGCCTCGTTCTTAAGCTCGATCGATTTCTTGCGTTCGCGGTCTTCGGAGGCGTGCGACTGCGCGTCCTTCACCATCCGCTCGATGTCGTCGTCGCTCAGACCACTGGACGACTCGATGCGGATGCGCTGCTCTCGGCCGGTCGATTTGTCCTTCGCGGAAACGTGGACGATGCCGTTCGCGTCGATGTCGAACGAGACCTCGATCTGCGGCACGCCGCGCGGCGCGGGCGAGATGCCCTCGAGGTTAAACCGGCCCAGCGTGCGGTTGTCGGACGCGAGTTCGCGTTCTCCCTGGAGCACGTGGATGGTCACCGCGTGCTGGTTGTCGCTCGCGGTGGAGAACACCTGGCGCTTCGTGACGGGAATCGTGGTGTTCCGCTCGATCAGCTTCGTGCAGATGCCGCCGAGCGTCTCGATGCCGAGCGAGAGCGGCGTCACGTCGAGCAGTAGGACGTCCTTGACCTCGCCGGCGAGCACGGCGCCCTGGACGGCCGCGCCGAGCGCGACGACCTCGTCCGGGTTCACGCCGCGGTGCGGCTCCTTCTGGAAGAGGCCGCGGACCAGATCGACCACCGCGGGCATGCGCGTCATGCCGCCGACGAGGATGACCTCGTCGATGTCGGAGGGGCGCAACGCGGCGTCCTCGAGGGCCTGGCGGCACGGGTTCTTCGTGCGTTGCAACAGGTTGTCGCAGAGCTGCTCGAGCTTGGCGCGCGTAATCGCGATGCTGAGATGCTTCGGGCCGGAGGCGTCGGCGGTAATGAACGGGAGGTTGACGTCGGTCGTGGTCGAGGTGGAAAGTTCGCACTTGGCGCGCTCGGCGGCCTCCTTGAGCCGTTGGAGCGCCATCGGGTCCTTACGCAAATCGATGCCGTGTTCGCGCTTGAATTCGTTCGCGAGGAAGTCGATCACGGCGAGGTCGAAGTCGTCGCCGCCGAGATGCGTGTCCCCGTTGGTGCTGAGGACCTCGAAGCTGCCGTCGCCAATCGCGAGGATGGACACGTCAAACGTGCCGCCGCCGAGGTCGTAGACGGCGATCTTCTCGTTCGCCTTTTTGTCGAGGCCGTAGGCGAGCGCGGCGGCCGTGGGCTCGTTGATGATGCGAAGGACTTCGAGTCCGGCAATTTTCCCGGCGTCCTTGGTGGCCTGGCGTTGCGCGTCGTTGAAGTACGCCGGGACGGTGACGATGGCCTGCGTGACGGGTTCGCCCAGATAAATCTCGGCGGTCTCCTTCATCTTTTGCAGTATCATCGAAGAGATCTCGGGCGGCCGATAGGCGTTGCCCTGGATTTCGACCTCGCAATCGCCCGAGTCTGCCGCGCGGACCTTGTACGGCACCAGGGAACGCTCCGAACCGACTTCGCCGAAGCGCCGGCCCATGAAGCGCTTCACCGAGAAGACGGTGTTCAGCGGATTGGTGACGGCCTGGCGCTTCGCGGCGGCCCCGACGAGACGCTCGCCGTCTTTCGTGAACGCGACGACAGACGGCGTCGTGCGGCTGCCTTCGGCGTTCGCGATGACGCGCGGCTCGCCCGCTTCGAGGACGGCGACGCACGAGTTCGTGGTGCCGAGATCGATACCGATTACCTTTGCCATTCGAGTGCTCAGGCCTCCCAGCCGATAGTGACCGCGCGCGTGGGCGCGGGCATGGTTTACGCGCCCGTCGCTGCGTCGTTGCGCTGGCTCACGAGCACCTTGGCCGGCCGCAGGATTTGTCCCCCGAGCCGGTATCCCCGTTGAAACTCCTGAATGACGTGATCAGGCGGTACCTCGTTCGAGGCCATCTGCGCGACGGCCTCGTGGACGTTCGGGTCGAACGGTTTGCCGATCGCGTCGATGGGTTCGAGTCCGTTGCGCGTCAGCGTGTCCTGGAACTGTTTGTGGACCAGCCGGACGCCCTCGATCATCGGACCGGGCGCGCCCTCGGCGTTGCGCATCGCGAGTTCGAGATTGTCGAGCACGGACAGGAGATCGTGGATCAGCGATTCCGCCGCGGTCTTGCGGATGCGCTCGACTTCCCGCGCCGTGCGCTTGCGGTAGTTCTCGAACTCCGCGCGCGACCGCAATAGTTGATCGCGGAGCGATTCGCACTCCTCCTGCAGCGCGGTTACGGCCTCGGCGTTTGCCGGCGACGCGTCGTCGGGGGGCGTGCTCGGATCGGTGCTGACCTGGGCCGCGGCTTCGCGGTCCTCGGCCTCGGCGCGTTCGCGCAGGCGGCGTTCCAATTCCGTTTCCTTGTGGGGTTCGGGGATCATCGGGCGTGTGGTTCCGTGCTATCGCGCCAGCCGGGCGAGGAGACTGCCCAACCGGTCCGCGGTGAATTCGACCAGGCCCGCCAGTTTCCAATAGGGCATCCGGCGGGGGCCAAGCACGCCGACCATGCCCACGGTAGTGTCGCCGACCTTGTACGGGGCGGAGACAACGCTAAGATCTTCAAACCCGTGCTGCCCGGCTTCGCTGCCAATGACGACGCGCGACGGGTGCGGTTCGGGATTGACCACCCCGCGCCGCAGCAGTTCGACGATGCGGTCGCGCTCCTCCAGCAGGCCGAAAACGCCGCGCGCCTTGTCGACGTTCTGGAATTCCGGCTGTTCGAAGAGCTGGGTGGTGCCTTCGAGAAACAGGCCACCGCCCTCGGGCGCGGGGAGCGTGCGCAGGAGGTCCACCGCCTGGTTCGCGAGCGTGCGGGTCTCGTCCACATAGCGCTGGAGCTTCTCCTGGAGCGACACGGTCAGGTTGTCCACGGAGGTACCCCGCAACTGATCGGTCAGGAAATGGCCGAGGCGCTGGGCTTCGTCGGCGGAAAAGGTTCGATCCGACGGGACAACCATCGTGCGCACGCCGCCGTAGCTGTCCGCGAGCAGGAACGCGAGGCGGCGCTCGGCAATGGGGATGATTTCGACGTGGCGGACTTCGGCGACGTTGAGCCGGGGCGCCTCGACGATACTCGTCTGGTGCGAGATTAGCGCGAGGAGGCAACTCGTCTGGCGGAGAATCGAATCCGCGTCGCTATTGAACTCGGCGAGACGCGTCTCCAGCCGCGTCCGCTCGGCCTGGGTCACGTCCTGTATCCGCATTAAATAGTCTACATAGTACCGGTAGCCCTTGTCCGTGGGCACGCGGCCCGAACTGGTGTGCAGTTGCTGGAGATAGCCGGTCTCTTCGAGGTCGGCCATGACATTGCGGACCGTGGCCGGGCTCAATTCGAGGCCGAGTTTCTTGACGATGGCGCGCGAGCCGACCGGTTCGGCGGTCGTGATGTACAGATGCACGACGGCCTGAAGGATAAGCTGTTCGCGTTCAGAAAGTTGGGCAGCGTTCATGTCCAGCGGACCGGTCTTAGCACTCAAGAAGCTAGAGTGCTAACAGCAACGAAAAGTCTACCATACGCGCATCGGGGAATCAACGAAAAACGGGAGCGAGGGTGAAAAAATAGTGTCGATAAGTTGTTAACTGCAAACCATTTACGCTATATTGTCCCGGCACGTGCCAGGATGCCCGTGGGTCGCTTGTGAAGATACTCCTCGACACGTTACAGGCCGGAAACCTAAGCGGAACGGGCACTTACGCCAGTGCCCTGGCCCGTTGGCTCCCGGAGTCCATAACTGAGTCCAGCGTCGCCGCGATGTATCCGGCCCCACTAAAGGCGCAGTTTGAGGGATACCGGCTCGCGCAACGATTCGCGAGTTCGACCGCCGGATTTCCAGCGGGAACGATCGCGCGGGCGACCCAGATGCGCGCCGCGATCCGGAATTTTCATCCCGACATCGTGCACTATCCCGCGAGCTTCGCGCGCATGACGGGGCGCGGCGGCGATGCGCGCGTGAAGCTGGTCGTGACCGTGCACGACTTGAGCTTCATGCGGCATCCCGAATGGTTCACGCGCCGGCGCGCGTTCTACTACCGCGCGGCGATCCGGCCGACGGTGCGCAGCGCAGACCTGATTCTCGCGGACTCTGACGCGACCGCGAAGGACCTTCGCGAGTTACTGGACGTGCCCGCGTCGCGGATCGCGGTGACGCCGCTCGGCGTAGACGATCGACTCGCTCCTGCTTCCGCGGCGCAGATCGCGGACGCGCGAGCCAAGTATCGGTTGCCGCACCAATTTTTCCTGTACCTCGGGACGATAGAACCGCGCAAGAACCTTCCACGCGTCATCGAGGCGTTCGACTCGATCGCGCGGGACTGCGAGCTTGACCTCGTGATCGCGGGACGCGAAGGCTGGCGCGCGGAATCGACGCGCGACGCGTACGCGCGTTCCCCGAATCGCGCACGGATCCATTTTCCCGGGTTTGTGCCGGACGCGGACATGCCGGCGGTGTTGTCCGCTGCCGACGTGTTCGTGTGGCCGAGCCTATGGGAGGGATTCGGCCTGCCGCCGATCGAGGCAATGGC
>CAYUZD010000004.1:8652-29186 GCA_964449475.1 uncultured Nitrospirales bacterium | reverse complement strand
GCGAGACACGCTGGGTCTCCGGCCGCGCCATCGAGCACGGCTCGAGCGGCAACCCGTCCCCGATGACGGCCTACGGCTGCCTCGTCGGCATCCGCGCATGCTGCCAGGAAGTCTTCGATTCGCCCGATCTCGCCGGACGCACGATCGCGATCCAGGGCGTCGGGGCTGTGGGAGGGAGGCTCGCGGAGTTGTGCCTCGAACAAGGAATGAAGGTCGCCATCTGCGACCTGAACGCCGATCGTGCAAAGGACTTCGCCGCGAAACACAACGTGCAACTGCTCGACGGACCCGACGCCGCGCTCACGCACCCCTGCGACATCGTCTCGCCCTGCGCGCGCGGCGGCATTCTGAACGCGCGCACGATTCTGCAATTCCGCTGCCGTATCGTCGCCGGCGCCGCCAACAATCAGCTCGAATCCCCCGCCGACGCCGATCGCCTTCAGCAGCGCGGCATCCTCTATGCCCCCGACTACGTCATCAACGCGGGAGGAATCATCAACATCGCCTGCGAATTCACCCCGGAAGGCTACTCGACCGCCCGCGCCCGCACCCGCACCGAACGCATCGGCCCGGCCCTCGCCGAGGTCTTCCGCATCGCCCGCGAACAGCGCATTTCGACCGCAGCCGCCGCCGACAAGCTCGCCGAGTCCCGCATTGCCGCGGGCCGCAAGGGGGCCGCGCCTTGAAGAAAACCCCCTTCGCTGTTATACTTTTGTGCTGTCCCTCGGCCTCGCGCCGGGCGGACCCCGGGCCACCGTACGACCTTAACCGGCCCGACTATCCTCGATTCGAAGGGAGGTTGGTTTCGTTTGACGAAAGTCCGAGTTAGACCGGACGAACCGTTCGAGAAGGCGTTGCGCCGTTTCAAGAAGAAGTGCAACAAAGAGGGTCTGATGCAGCGCCTCAAAGAAATCAAGTACTACGAGAAGCCCAGCGAACGCCGTCGCCGCAAACTGGCCAAGGCCGTCGCCCGCCAGGCGTCCGCCCTCGAACCGTGAGCGCGTAGTTGTCTGAAAAGAGTTCACTCCTCGGGCAGGGTCCGCATACGATCCTGCCCGATTCATTTTTCCTATGACCGAATCTTCCGCCAGCCCCGAGACTGTCGAGTTCACCGTCGAACCCGAAGAGGACGATCTCCGTCTCGACGTGTTCCTCGCCGGCCGCCTCGACGACCTCTCGCGCACGACCGTGCAGCACGCCATCAAGGCAGGCGCCGCGCGTGTCGGTCCGCGCGCCGCCCACGTCGGCCCGCGCAACGCGCCGCGCCCCAGCCGCCACGTCCGCGCCGGCGAGGTCGTCCGGTTCGCCGTGCCCGCGCTGCCCACCATCTCGCTCGCGCCGGAGAACATCCCGCTCGACATCCTCTTCGAGGACGCCGACGTGCTCGTGGTGAACAAGCCCGCGGGACTCGTGGTCCATCCCGCGCCGGGCCATCCGTCCGGCACGCTGGTCAACGCCGTGCTGTATCACTGTAGGGACTTCGAGCGCCCCACAGGCGACGGGGAAGGGGAGAGCTGGGTCCGCCCCGGCATCGTCCACCGGCTCGACCGCGACACCTCCGGCGTCATGGTCGTGGCCAAGTCCCGCCGCGCATTCGATCAGCTCGCGCGCCAGGCCCGCGAACACGCCTTCGAACGGCAATATATCGCGCTGGTCAAGGGCGAATTCGCGGAGGATGCCGGCGTCGTGCGCGCCGCCATCGGCCGCAGCAGCGTGGACCGCAAGCGCATGGGCGTTAACGCGCCCGAATCGCGGGAAGCCGTGACGCACTACACGGTGCTCGAACGGTTCGGCGTGGCGAGCCTTGTCTCGTTGCAGTTGGAGACCGGCCGCACCCACCAGATCCGCGTGCACCTGCGGTTTGTGGGGCGGCCCGTGCTGGGCGACCCGCTCTACGGCGTTACCGACTTCACCGGCTGGCAGGTTTCGCCCGAGGTCCGCGCCGCGTTCGAGGGACTCAAGGGCCAGGCGCTGCACGCCCAAATGCTCGGGTTCGAGCATCCCGCGACGCACAAGCAGCTACGGTTCGAAGCGCCACCGCCGGAAGACTTCCAGCGTGCGCTCGACACACTGCGCAATCAGCGAGGCACGAAATCCACTTGAAGCGTATCGTTCGAACTCATCGTCGCGAGTTCACCCGCGGCGGTCCTGATTGTGCCGTTCAACGTGCGCGTCGCACGGGCGGATTTGGCCACACCCTCGACCGGCGAGATGCGGATTTCGCCGCTACCCGATCCGTTCAGCGCGAAGTCGGTCATGGTCCCGGCCGCGGCGTATTCCGATACGAACGACACCGTGACGACGGCGGGATCCCACGACTGCAACGTAAATGTCCGAGTCAGCTTCGCGTCGATCTCGGCATCGAACGTCGGCCCCGACTGCCAGGTGTCTCCCGGCCCCACCGGAACGGACGGCCAGACGCGCAGCACGAATTCCATCGGCTCGCGCAGCCGCGCGTCGGACACGGCGGCCATGACGACCTCCTCGGGCGTGCCGGGGGCGCGGGATGGGTCGATCTCCGGCGGATTGGGCAGAGACACGCGGATCGATTCGCGCATGGCGTCGGTACCGATCAGCTCGACGACCTCGCCGAGCGGAGAGATCCGCACGGAGAACGCCGCGCCGATAACCTTGGGCTCGAAGTTTTTCCAGAACACGCTGCGGTCGATATTACTAATGCGGACAGAGGCAAGATAGTCGCCATTCTCATAGATGGACTGAATCTTCAGCACCATCCGCATCCCGAACGTGCCAGTCACGTCGTTGAGCTTCTTGTCTTCCGTCGTGAGCGAAACGTCCCGGTTCGACCGGAGCGAGAGTTCGTACGAACTGCCCACGGGCAGGTTCATGCGCAGTTGGCGCTTGGGCTCGCCGCTGCACCCCGCCAGCACGCCGCCCAGTGCGACTACGACCATCACCATCCAAACTGCGACCGCTGCCCGCATCGTGCTCATACTCCCTGCCGAAACGCGTTGTCGCGACGTCACTGCGCGTGCGCAACCGCTCGGTATGGTATACCACCCCGCAACCTCGGACAAGCGCGGAGCAGCTGATGCACGACGTGCCGATCCCTCAACCCGACCGCACGGCACGGCCGCCGAGTCTCTGTGTCGTCGTTCCCGTGTTCAACGAGGCCAAGACGTTGCGGCCGCTTGTCGAGGGCATTCTGCGCACGGCCGTTGGCCGCGAGTGCCGCATCGTGCTGGTCGACGACGGCAGCACGGACGGATCCGCCGCGCGATGCGACGAACTCGTGCGCGCGCATGACGGTGTCGAGGCGATCCATTTCGCGGCGAACCGCGGCAAGACCGAGGCGCTCGCCGCCGGGTTCGCGCGCGCGCAGGGCGACATCGTCATCACGATGGACAGCGATCTGCAGGACGACCCGGCGGAGATCCCGCGGCTCTTGGCCGCGCTCGATTCCGGGCTCGACCTCGTCTGCGGGTGGAAGAGGACCCGGCACGATCCGTGGACCAAGCGGTTCGCATCGCGTGTCTACAACGGATGCACGGCGCGCGTGTTCGGACTGCGGCTTCACGACATCAACTGCGGGTTCAAGGCCATGCGAATTGAGGTCGCGAGGGCGGCCGTGCTGCGCCACGACTACCACCGGCTCATCCCGGCGATCGCGGCTGCGCAGGGGTTCCGGGTGGGGGAGATCGCCGTGCAGCACCATGCGCGGGCGCATGGGCAATCCAAATTCGGGATCGAGCGGTACTGGCGCGGATTGCGCGACGTCGCGCGGCTGTGGTGGGAGATCCGTACCGGGCGCATCCCGAAGCGGGTTGGGAGCGACTGAGCGTTGCCGTCAATCGCCCGTGGCACGCCGGCGTTCGGCGCGCGCGCGGGACAGCGCAACAAAGATCGGCACGTAGCGGACGACCATGATGCCCGCGAGGGCGCCGAAGAGCCCGTGGAGCGATTCGGGGTCCAAGCGATAGCCGATGTACAGGAAGATCCCGTAGATCGGCAGGCGGAAGTAGGTCCCGAGCACCATGGTGAGGTGGAGTTTCTCGGGAGGGATGTTCGCCACGTTACGCAGCCGCGCGGCCATCATCCACAGGCCGAGTACGCCCGCGATCCCGCCCAGCAGCACGCCCTGCGCGGCGATCCGGCCCACGAGCGCGTACGCCGCTCCGGCCACCACCGCGGCGCCGATTGCCGCGAGCCGCGTCATGGAGAAGCCCATGTCGGCGGGGCGGCGCTGAACGGAAGGATTCATCGCCGATCCAAGTTGGGTAGAGTCATCGCGCGGTTATCTTACCCGCCGCGGCCCGCAATCGGGAAAGGGCAACGCTTGGGCGATATCAACAGGGAGGAGCGCGCACGGTTTGACCTGATTCCGCACGATGTCTACCATGTCGTTTCTCCCAACCATCGGTTAAAGGAAGGTGAAGCCATGTCCCGTAGCACGACACTTCGCGGCAATCCGCTCCCGCTCGAGGGCCCCGAACTCAAGGCCGGGGGCAAAGCGCCCGACGCGACGTTAAGCAAAGATCTCGTGAATGAGGTGAAACTGAGCGATTTCCGCGGCAAGACGCGCATTCTCAGCGTCGTGCCGTCGCTCGACACCCCGGTGTGCGCGGCGCAGACCAAGCGGTTCAACGAAGAGGCCGTGAAACTGCCGAACGCGGTTTTCGTGACGATCAGTTGCGATTTGCCGATGGCCCAGGCGCGGTTCTGCGGCGCGGAAGGCATCGACAAGGAAAAGTTGATCGTGCTTAGCGATCACCGCCGGACGGAATTCGGCAAGGCCTACGGCACGCTGGTGGCGCCGCTGCGCGTATTGAGCCGGGCCGTGTTTGTCGTTGGGCCGGACGACACGATCAAGTACGCTGAATACGTCCCGGAGATTGCCAACCACCCGAATTATGACGCGGTACTGGCCGCGGCGAAATCGGCTTGAATCCGGCCCGGCGCGGGCCAAAACGGGGGCGCACCCGATGCTGAAAAAATCGATGCTTGCGAAGCTGAACGAACAGTTCAACCACGAACTGGCGTCGGCCTACGTGTATTACGCGATGGCGGCGTATTTCGACTCGATCAACCTGAAAGGATTCGCGAACTGGATGCGGATCCAGGCGCAGGAAGAGCTGACCCACGTGCACCGATTCTACACCTACATCATCGATCGCGGCGCGCGGCCGAGTTTCGCCGCGCACAAAGAGCCCAAGCAGGACTGGAAGTCTCCGCTGGCGGCGATGCAGGACGCGTACAAGCACGAGTGCTTCATTTCCGAGAAGATCAGCGAATGCGTGACGCTGGCGCTGAAGGAATCCGACCACCCGACGAACACGATGCTGCAATGGTTCGTCAATGAGCAGGTCGAGGAAGAAGCGACGGCGCATGACGTGGTGCAAAAACTCGTGCTGATTGGCGACAACACGAGCGCGCTGTTCCTGCTGGACAACGAACTCGCCGGCCGTACGTTTGCGCCGGAGGCTCCCGCGGAGTAGCGCCTCGCCTGAATTCGGCGTTGACAGCTTCGAGAAAGCCGCTGTACAATCGGGCCGCGTACTCACGCTGCACATCGCGCCCCGGTTGTCGCCGTTCGCGGGGGCGGTCCAAGGGGGTGTTGGCGCCAGATCGGCGCCGACCACGCGGAGGGAGAGGGGCGCCGTGCCGTTCAACGGGCAGAGGCTGTCTTCACCGTCCCGGTCTGCCGCCGGGTTCACGCTGATCGAAATGCTGACGGCGTTGGTCGTGCTCGGGATGGGTGCGACGATCTTTCTCCAGTTATTCACCAGCAGCCAGTCTCTCGCCAAATCCGGCCGCACGCACGAGATCGCCGCGTCGCTCGCCGAAGAGTACATGACGCTGCTTCAGTCCCGGCCGGACCTGTTCATCTGGCCGAACTACCTCGACCAGGCGCCCAGCACCGCGATGCCCGTCAAGGCGCGGGAGAACGGCCCAATTGCATCTGCGTTTGTCGAGCCGCCGCTCGCGCTGCCGCTGGCGCGCCGGGCGCACGATCGCGAACGATCCATCTACGGCGGGTACACCTGGTCGGCCGCGGCCCGGCTGCCGTCGCCCGAATCGTCATACGTGGAGGTGACGGTGCAAATCGAGTGGCTGCTGGAAGGCCGAGTGAAGCAGTTCATGCTGACCTCCGCCATGCCGCGTTCCGCCGCGGAAGGAGTCGGCTTGTGACGCGCCCGCCGCTCCGTTCCGGATTCACGCTGCTTGAGTTGTTGATCGTGGTGACGATCTTCGGACTCGTCATGGCCATCGGCACCCAGACCTTCGTCGGCGTGACGGCCGCGTGGAATGATCGGCGGACCGTCGCCGAGCTCGACGCGCAGGCTGACCTCGCGCTCGAATCGATTCGGCGCGACGTGACGGACGCGCTCTCGTCCGAGGTGTCCGGCGTGGGCATCCGCGGCGCGTCGCGCACGGTGGCCGATCCGCGGACGTATCCCGTGCCCCAGCATCCCGACGACGAATTGTTGATCCCGGTCCGGGCCATCGATCCGAACCGGTCGCTCGCGGTACCGGCCAACATCGGCTACCGCGTCGAGCGCGCCGGCGCGACCGGCACGCTGGTGAGGACTGTGGGCCCGCTCGGGACCGAATTCCCGGCGACCAACCGGCTCGACCTGATGCCGAATGCCCGCGTGCTGGGATTCAGCGTCGAATTTCTGTCGCCTGGCGCGGACCCATTGTGGGTGGACTCGTGGACCGGGACGGGGATGCCCGCCGCCGTTCGCGTTAGCCTTGCGGTCGAGGATCTCGACCGGCCAAACGAGTACCAGACAACCCGGCAAGTGGTGATTCCCGTCCATGTACGCTGACCCGCGGCCCGGTACACGGCATGATCGCGGCATGGCGCTCGTCGCCGCGATTGGCATGCTCGTAATCTTCGCGGCGCTCGGCACGGCGTACGTGAGCTACATGTCGATCGAGTTCGAGGACGCCGGCACGCAATTGCACCGCGTCCGCGCGCGAAACCTGGCATCCGGCGGGGTCCACGCCGCGATCGGCGAGATTCAGTCACGGCTGGACGAGACGCGCGTACCGGCCGACGAATACACGTTCCCGCTGTCGACGTATCGGCGCGAGCAGGGCGGCCCGGGCGCGTATCCGCAGACGGTGCGCGTCTCGGTCTCCGACGAGTCCGCCCGCGTGAACCTGAACACGGCACCCACGGCGCTGCTTGGGGCATTGGGGCTTGGCGCGGACGCCATCGCGAAACTTGAGTCGATGCGCGCGTCCGGGCGGCGACTCGCGAGCGTCGATGCGCTGCGCGTGGAAGACATTGTCGATGCGGCGGCGTACGACGCGCTGAACGCGTCCAGCTTCACGGTGTCGAGCGCCGGCGGCGTGAACCTGAACACCGCGAGCGCGGATGTGTTGGCGGCCGCGTTTGGGATTTCGGCCGATGAAGCCGGCGCACTCGCGGCGAAACGGCCCTTTGCGGACTGGGCGGACGTGCTACAGAAGGTGGGTCGCGAACCGGCGACGTTCAATCTTCCGGTGGCGGCGTTCGCGCCGCGCGAACAGCCGGCGGGGGTCGCGTTTTCGTCGAGTTCGTTCCGCCTGCGCAGTACGGTCACGATGGAGATGCCGGGCGGGAATCACCGTCCTGTGTATGCAGGCGTGGAGGCCGTGGTGAACTTCGGCAGAGGCGGCGCGTACTCGATTCGCAGTTGGACCGAGTTGCGCGGGGCAGATGCGCGCGAGACGGCGTCTGCGCCAGGCGCCGCGGAGACGACAGGCGAGGCCAGCGAGGAAGCGAACTGACCGCGGCGCGTTCTGTTTGAACGAATCGCGACGGAGGGACCGATAGAATGCCAACGAATCCGCCCAGGAAACCGAGCACCAAGGCGAAGCTCGCCGCGAAGCAGAAGCGGACGAGCGCCTCAAAGGCACGAGCGGCGGCCACCCGGCGCGCAGGCGGCGATGCCGCGCCCCGGACGGTCGCGTTACCGGAAGCGGGCGGGCTTGTGCAGGAACTCGAACTCGAGCGGCCGTCGACGAGAGAGGAGCGCCCGTTGCCGCGCGCGGGCGCGGCGCCGGTCACGGTGGGCGCCCCGTCGCGTGGCGTGGTTCGGAGGCGCGACGTCACGGTATTCCTCCGCCAGTTGATCCTGATGCTGGAATCCGGCACACCGATCCTCAAGGGGCTGAAATCGCTCTCGCGCCGCAGTGAGCAGAAGGGTGTGCGTGCGCTGGTGGGCGGCATCGCGGAATACGTCGAGGCCGGTAACCCGCTGTGGCAGGCGTTCGCCCGCGAGGGACGGCACTTCCCGGCCGTCGAAGTGAACCTCATCAAGGCCGCGGAGGCGAGCGGTACGCTCCCGGCGGTGCTCCGCCGCATCGCGGACTTCCGCGAACAGCGCGACCGGCTCGAACGCAAGGTCCAGATCGCGCTGATTTATCCGGCGTTCCTCGTGGTATTCGCCTTTGTCGCGGTCGTCATCCTGTCCATGTTCGTTATCCCTGCATTCCGCGAGATTTTCGAATCGATGGATGTGGAACTGAACCGGTACTCGCAACTAGTGATGGACACGGCGGACTTCGTGACGAGTTACTGGTGGCTTGCCGTCATCCTCGCGGTGGGGCTGTGGCTGGGCTACTTCTTCTGGTGGGTGCGCAGCCCGGTGCGGCAATTGCAGTCCGACCGGTTCTTCCTGCGTGTGCCCGTGTTCGGCAGCATCCTGCGCCGGCGCGTGATCGCGGGATTCATGCGGACGTTTGCGATGCTGCTTCGTAGCGGCGTCTCGATGATGGCGACGCTCGACCTCTGCAAGAACTCCGTCGCGAATCGCGCGTATGTCGGCGTGATTCAGGACATGCGCGACTCGGTCGAGCGCGGCGAAGGGCTGGAAGGCCCGCTGCGCGACGCCGAGAAGAATGGCTACATCTCCGGCGTTATCGCGGACATGATTCTGACCGGTGAAGAGACCGGCTCGCTCGAGCGCGTTGCGGATCACATCGCCACGAGCTACGAAGAGGAAGTCGAGACCGCGGTCGCGGGCCTCACCGAATCCATCACGCCGATCTTCGTCGTGATCATGGGATTCATCGTCGGTTCGGTCGTGCTCGGCCTGTTCCTGCCGCTGATCACGATGATCGAGACCATCTCGTCCGGCGCAATCTAGGCCGGTTACTCGGCGTCTGGCGCTGGCAGTTCTATCCCGCGCGGTTCGACCGTGTACCAGCGCACCACGGCGCGGCCGGGCGATGCCGTAAGAAGCGTCGTCCGTCCCCAGTGCGACCGTGATCGCGCGGGACCGTCCGCCGCCTTGTCCAGCAGGAAGTCCAGCGGATCGTCGACGAAGAGCGTTATCGCAGCGCGCAGATCGTCGTGCGGAAATCCCGAGGCGGCGCCCACCGACCACCGCGCGGCCCGCACCCGCCGCCGCTCAATGTGCAGCTTTGCCTCGTTTGACGGCGTCATCGCGTTCGGCGGTGGACAGAGCAGGTACGCGTCCTCACCGTAAGGCAGCGCGACGGGGTAATTGCCGAGATAGGCGTCCGCGAGTCCGCCCCGCACGTCGGCGGGACCAGGCGCGACAAACGTCGGCGCGGTGCAGTCGTTGAGCACGTCCAGCGCGATGCGGAACTGCTCGGCGGTCCCCGCGGCGGTCAGATCGCCGGTCACGATGACGAGATCGGGTGCGCGGGCGTTCAGCATCGAGGTGACGCGGAAGAGCTGCGAGTCAGAACCCCGCAGATCACCCACGCGCAAATTCGTGACGTGCGCGACGGTGTAGGACTCGCCGGAATCAGGGAGGACGTACACGGCGCGATGAACGACGTCGTCCCCGCCGGACGCGCGGGCGACCAGCGAGTACGGGCCGGGAGCCGCGCCCGCCGGCACACGGGACTCGACCAGCCAGAGTCCGCGCCAAGGTTGTGCGTGGGCCAGTTCGAGGTCGGCCGCTCCTTCGGCCGACTCGATGCGCAGCGGCACATTGGCCCGAAGCAGCGCGCGGAACGTCGTACCGGGTTGCAGCACGGCGGGTTGAGCGTTGTTGGGCGCGACGATGGCCGCGAGACGTCCTGCGTCGTCGCGCGCCGAGGCGATCGATGCCGCGAACAGAAGGCACACGACGGCGGCGGTTCGCATCATGGCGCGGGCCTCCACTGGGGCAGGTCGGCCACAATCCCCGGCGGACTGACACGCCGCAACTCGTCGCCGTTCTTGCGGACGATGTAGATGGCGGAATCGCCCTCGCGGTCCGCGGCAAACGCGACCCACGCGCCATCCGGGGACCAGGCGGGCGCCCAACAGTCGCCGTCCGCGAACTCGGCGATCGCCTGAACGCGGCCGGCGCGGCGCGCGACGCACGCGTAGATGCCGCTGCGGCCGCCACGAAAGGACTGAAACGCGATGGCATCGTTGTCGGGCGACCATACCGGCGACCAATCGGCGTCACGGTGGTTGCTGAGGTTGAACGTGCGCTGCGGCGAGATGACGTAGATCTCGCGATCGCCGCCGTCGTTCGTGTCGAAGGCGAGGGCATTGGCCGACGCGGCGGGCGCGAGCTCGGCGTATTCGCCTGCGGAGGGGAGCAGCGCGTCCGCCACGGGCGTGCTCTCGAACTCCGAGAGGATCACGAGGGCCGTCGTCGCGCGCTCGGGCGTGCCTGCCCACTGCACCGCGGCGAGCACGAAGCCGGACTCGCGCGCCGCGGTGAACGGACTCGGCAGCATCGGGCCCGTCTGCCGCTCGGGATCGAGCAGCACCCGGGCGAGCCGCTCGGTGACCCAGACGGGCGACGCGAGGCTGGTTCCGCCGCCGCCCCAGAGCGTCTCCGTCCTTCCCTCGAGGTCGTAGACGGCGACCTGGGCGTCGAGGCCCTGGCCGAGCGTGTAGGCGAGGCGGGCGCCGTCGGGCGACCAGACCGGATCGCGTGCATTCGGCGCGGCGTGTTCGATGATGCGGCCCGGACTGCCGTCCGCTGGCGCGAGGTAGACGGCCGTGCCGGTGGCGGTGTCAATGGTGTAGGCGAGAGACGACCCGTCCGGCATCCAGTGCGGCGCGTCGGCCGCGCCCTTGGCGCCGATCGTGCGGACGGCGCCGGTGTCGAGCGCCAGGACATGGATTTGCGAGCCGGCGTCGACGCCCCGCGCGAGATAGGCGATCTCGCCGGACGGCGCGGCGACCAAAGCGGCGACTAGACAAGCGAGCATCGGGGGGATTCTACGGCGTCGCGCGGTGTGGGTAAAGCGGGGGAGCAGCGCGAGGTGTCACGCGGAGCGCGCGCTGCGCGGGCCCGACTCGAGATCTTCGGCGTCGTCGTCGAGCGGTGGCAGTCCGCCGGGGAAGATCGCGGCCGTGTGTCCACGGATCTCTTCGATGTGATGCAACGACGGTCCGCGGCGCGGCACCAGCCGGATGCCTTCGCCGAAGTCCGCGCGGAGCGATGCGGAATCGCCGCCGTCGTCGAGCGCCTGCGTCGCAGGGTCGTCCGGCCCGGCCTCGCCGGCGCGATCCGCACCGAAGAGTTGTATCAGTCGCGAGAGCACGTCGGCGCCTTCGGTCACTTGCGATTGCAGCATGCGGACCTCCTCGGTAAAGGCGTCTTGCATGGCGCGGAGGCGATCGATCTCGGATTGCCGCGCGACCAGCGCTTCCTCGAGTTCGCGGATACGGGTCCGGAATGCTTCGGAATCGGCGAGCGACTCGGTGCGGGCACGTTCGAGATCGGCCAGGGCCGCGTCGAGATCGTCGCGGATGTGCGCGAGATGGCTCTTGGAATTGTCGCGTTCCGCGCGGGCACGCACGAGACTTTCCTGGAGGCGATGAATCTCCTCGCGCAGTGCGTCGATATCGGGGTTGGGGGCCGCTGCGGCCCCGGCGGACTCGGTCTCCGATTCGGCGGGCGCGGAGCCGGCGTTCGCTTCGGCGACGGGAACGCCTTGAAACTTGAGGATTTCCTCGCGGTGACGGTCGCGTTCGCGCCGGGCGGTTTCGTAATCTTCGCGGCTCTTGTGCAGCGCTTCGAGGAGATGTTGCGCGCGCTCGAGCATGCCGCGGGCCTCTTCGCGCGCCTTCTGCGCGTCGAAGCGCGCTTCGTCGAGGTTGCGCTTGAGTTCGGCGCTCTCTTCGTCGGTTTCGACGGCGGGGCGGGTCGCGGCGGCGACGCGTTCGCGCTCGATGTCGTCGAGTTTCTTGCGCAGGAAAATTGCCTCGCGCGAGGACACGGAGAGCAGCGCGACCTCGCCGCGCAGATGCTCGATTTCCTCGCGCGCCTCGGCGAGGTCGCGTTCGGCCTGTCCGGCGGCTTCGGCGCGGCGGCGCGTGTCCTGCGCGAGCGCCTCGGGCCCGGCGGTTTCCATCTCGCGGATGCGGTGTTCGAGCCGTTCGATGGCATCGCGCTGCTCCTCGCGGACGCGGGCCTCGATGACGTCGAGCGCGACCTTCGCGTCGCCGCCGTCGATGAAGACGGTCTGGCCGGAGCGAATCGTGCGGAGCAGGCCGGCGGGGAGTTTGGTGAGGCGGTCGGGATGGATCTCAGACGCGAGGATGATGGGGTGGTCGTTCTCCTCGAAGATACGGATCAATCGCGCCGTTTTCTCGGGATCGCCCGGCATCGCGTGGAAATCGTCGATGAGCAACACGGCGAAGCGGGCCATGTCGATCGGTTTCGGGTCGGCCACGATGCGGTCGATCTCATCGGGTTTGGAGTGCGGCGAGAGCATGACGATGGCGGCGTGACCGGCGGAGGCGCGAAGCCGCTGGGCGACGGCGCGCAGGAGGTGCGACTTGCCGCTGCCGCGTTCGCCCACGAGCACAAGCGGCAGCGGCGCGATCGGTTCGCCCCGGCTGACGGAGAGACACAGTTCGTGCGCACGGCGGTTCCCGTCGTTCACGAGAAACGAACTGAAGGTGAGTTCGCGCATGGATGCGTGCGCCGTGGAGCGGCTTCCCCCGAATCGGACCGTGGCCGAGTGACGCGCTTCGTCCCGCACCGCAGCACGCACCGGACGAAAGGGATTGTAGCCCCCGGCGCGGGGTCGGTCAACCGGATCGACGGGGGCGGCGCGCGGCGCGCGGAGTTGCCCGTCGTTCGAGCGCTCTGGTAGTTTCTGCCGTTGATTGGGAGATCTGGCCGGATGCGCCTCGACATCGCCGCGCTATCGGACATAGGACGGCGCAAGCGCGAGAACGAGGACTCGTTCGGCGTATTCCGCGACGACACGCCGAACCTGAACCTGTTCAGGGACGGGGCATTGTTGGCGGTGGCCGACGGCCTCGGCGGCCACATGGGGGGCGAGATCGCCAGCAAACTGGCGGTATCGATCGTGCGCGACTCGCTCAAGGAGGCGCCGCCGGCACCCGCCGAAGACGGCAGCACGGACGGCCCGACGCTTGAGTTGATGACGCGGTACATCCGCCAGGCCAACGCGAGCGTGTTCAAGACGAATCAGGACCTCAACCCCAACGGGAAGCCGATGGGGACGACGCTGGCGGTCTGCCTGATTTCGCCGAAGAAGGCCCATATCTGCAACGTGGGGGATTCACGCGTCTACCACATCCGCGACGGGGACCTGATCGGCCGGACGGAAGACCACTCGTGGGTGGACGAGCAGGTGAAGGCTGGCCTGATGTCAAAGTCGGAGGCGGAGGTGGACTTCCGGCGCAACGTGGTGACGCGGAGCGTGGGCACGCGCCCGGAAATCGAGATTGATAGCTACGTGTGGCACATCGTGCCGGGCGACTGGTTGCTGCTGTGTTCGGACGGCCTGGTGAACATGGTGAAGGACGCCGACATCCTCAACGAGTTCCGGCGCGGCGGGAGCGCGGCGGAGATCGTGCACCGGCTCGTGAACATGGCGAACGAGAACGGCGGCAAGGACAACATCACGGTGGTGGCGGCGAACATCAGCCCGAGCCCGTTCCTGTTGTTGTACTTCCGGCTGCGATCGCTCAAGCGGCGCCACGGCTTCAAGCTGCTGTGGTTCCTGGTGAGCGCGCTTCTAGGCCTGGTCGGGTTCCTCGCGGGCTACATGTACCGCTCGGCCGGGCACACGCTCCCGCTCATCCCCTGAATCGACCGGCGCGCGGCGGCGTTCGGTCAGCAGCCCCGTGAACCGAGTCACGGCGTCATCCTCCCAAACCCAGAACGCGCGATCGTCGAGCCAGCCGCCAGTATTGATGTAGAGTCCGCGCCCCGAGGGCGAGTCGAACTCCTCACAGGCCGCACAATGGGTGTGTCCGCAGACGACGGCATCGGCCTCGCCGGCGGCGATGACGCCGCGGGCGTATTCGCGGATCGCGGCGATCTCCGGGCTGTCGTAGCGGTGCGCGGGCGAGCTGCGCTTGCGGCTGGCGCGCGAGATCCGCTGCGCGACCGCCATGGCCCAGTCGGGGTGCAACAGCCTGAAGAGCGCGATGACGAGCGGCGCGCGTACGAAGCGCTTGTAGAGACGGTAGGCCGAATCGGCGTCGTTCACGCCGTCGCCGTGGACGAAGCGCACGCGCCGGTTCCCGAGCGTGCAGTCGTAGGCGTCCTTGTGAATGTTGAACCCGAGTTCCTGGCGGAGAAATCGCCCGGCCCAGAAATCATGGTTGCCGCAGACCAGATGACACTCGACGCCGGCATCGCACAGGTCGGCCAGCGCGCGCACCACGTCGAAATAACCGGAGAAGACGACGTGGCGGTATTCGAACCAGAAATCGAACAGGTCGCCGACGATAACGATGCGCTGGAACTCTGCGGGATCGATGCTGCGCAGGAACGCGACGAAGTCATCGAGGATGGGGCGACTCGCGGCGTCCACTTTGAGGTGAACGTCAGCGAAGACGAGGGTCTTCATCGAATCAGGCTGATTTTGGACGGCGGCCAGAACCGCAGGACGGCCTTGCCGATGATGGCGTTGTCGTCGACGGACTCGAAACTCCGGCTGTCCTTGCTGACGGCGCGATTGTCGCCGAGGACGTAGTACTCGCCAGGGCCGAGCTCGAGTTCCTGCCGCTCGTGCGTGATGCGGGCGTCCTCGGTCAGGTAGGGTTCGTCGACACGGTTGTTGTTCACATAGACATCGCCGCGATCGAAGACGACCTGGACGGTCTGTACGGGTTCGGTGGCGGCATGCGCGGCCTGCGAGCCGCTGCCGGCGGGCGCGCCCATCGCGATGACGCGCTTGACGTAGCGCTTGCCGGTGTTGTCCGGGCTGTCGAACACGACGACGTCGCCCGGTTCGACGGCGTTGATGCCGCCGAATACGCCCCACTGGGCGAGCTTGTGGGGCAGTTTGAGGACGAGGATACGCTCGTTGTTATCGAGCGTGGGCTCCATGGATTCGCCCTGGACCTCGTAGCCCTCGACGACGTAGGCGCGCAGCCCGAGGAAGATGATGAGAAACCACGCGACGAGCTTGACGAAATCGAGGATTTCCCGCCGCAATTCGTGTTTCTCGGCGGTCGCCGGATCGATGGGCGGCTCCGGACTGACCTGCGGCGCGGACTCCATAGGACGCAACTTCCCTAGGCCTCTTCTCGGTAAACGACTCTATCACTAAGACCGTCAGCAAGCAAACGATCCGGTGCGGGGAAGGGCGAAAAACGGGGGAATCCCTGCCAATCAGGCGGGGACGGCGGGTTCCGCGACGGCATTGGCGAGCCCGAGCGCGGCGGGCAGCGGCGCGCCCGCGCGCAGGCGCGGCATGAGAATTTCGTGGTCGCCGATGACCTGCCTGGATAGGAAGAGGACCGAGGCGGGGTGTTCGTAAGCGAGTTCCTTGAGGTATTGCCACCAGTGCGCGCCGGGCAGATCGCGGCCGAGGAGCGCGCGTGTGATTTCCCACGGATCGTCGGCCTGTTGCTCCGCGATCTCGTCGGCGAGCGTCTCGGTTTCGCTGCGGCCGATGCGTCGAGAGCGTTCGCCGAATTCGAGCATCTTCTGACACGCGTCCGCGAACCGCTGGGTGAACTCGGACCAGTCGGGATCGATCTGGGCAATGAGTTCCTTCACGAAATCGACGCGACGATCGAGCGGCGCGGCGTGCAGACGTCCGGCGGTCTCGCTGTCGAAGAGGAGATAGTTCAGCGCGATCTGGACGTGGTGCTCGGGCGGGAGCAGCGCAAGGCAATCCTCGGGCCGCATGGGGTAGAGGGCGTGGAGCATGAGCGCGCGGCTCTGGTAGCGTGGCACGAGCGGCAGCGGTTCGGGGAACGCGGCATAGTCGTAGGCGAGTGCGGCGCCGATGCGCACGCCGCGGACGGCCTCTCGCATGCGTCCGGCGTCGAGCGCGGCGAGCCCCTGCTTGATGAATTCCTCCTGCATCCGGCGGCGAATGCGGATGAGTTCGTAGGCCTGCGCGGCGGAGGTCCACTTGCCGAGCCGTACGGCGTTGTCCGCGAGCGCGAGGACGAGTTCCGCCGGTAGTTGTGCAGGACGGTTCGCGGCGAGTTCGCGGATGATGTGGTCCCAGGTCTTCGATGCGCGGGTGAGCGCGCGAGCATCCGTAAACGCGAGGTCGCGCTTCGCTTCGGCCGACGGCAGCAAGTAGGCGTATTTCTCGTCCGTGAACGCCTCCGTGGAATCCGCGCGCGCGGGGGAGAACGAGGCGAAGAGGAGGCGGAGATTGACGATGTCCCCATCGGCGACACACTTGGCCAACGCGTCGGCGGCGACTTCGAAGTCGACGACCTTTGGTGTGTTGGAGGCGCGCTTGGCCACGATCAGGCCTCCGATGCCGCGAGGGCGGTGTTGACGAATGCCGCGCGCTCGCTCCACTCGATCTCGGGACGCGTGACGGCGTGGTAGGGCAGGCGCTCGAGGATGTCGTGGTAGAGGAGGTGGCGGTAATGGCGGAGCAGGTTCAGCGCATAGCGCGAGTAGTACGCGTTCCAGCCGCTCGTCTCGGCGACTTCCTTGTCCTGCGCGGCCTCGAACATGGTTTCCTCGACGTACTTGCTGAGGAAGGAGCGGATGCGTCCGTCGAACTCACGGCGGAGCGCGTCGGACTTTTCCGGATCGGGATCGCGTTCGGCGGCGTCGCACCAGCGTTTCTCGAGATCGATGAGTTCGCGGCGCTCGGTCCAGTAGGCCTCGCGGCGGGCATTGTCGCGCAGGACGATGGCGGCGGCATTGAGCTTGGCCATCTCGAGGATGAACTGGGCGCGGCGATCTTCCGTGATGGTGCTGCGCTTGATCTCCTGGACGAGCGCCTTCATTTTGGTGCGGTAGGTATTGCGCACCTCGCCCGGGTTCGCGTTTTCGCGCAGACCGAGTATCTCGAAGTAGTTGATGTAGCCGGCTTCGCTCATGGGTGCTTTTCCGGGTGTGGAGAGGCGCCATTCTACCGATCGGCGGTGTTTCGAGCCAATGCGGGGCTCTGGCATACTCGCGCGCATGACTTCCTTTGAGCGGCGCGTGATGGACCTGTTCGAGTCGATTCATCCGCTGGACCGCGTTGCACGGGCGGGATTCGTGCTGCGGGGCGTGCCCGAGCCGGAGAGCGTGGCGTCGCACAGCCACTTCGTGGCGCTGCTGGCGTTGCTGGTGACGGAGGCGCACCCCGGGGAGTTCGATCAGGCCAAGGTGCTGGCGATGGCGCTGACGCACGATCTGTCCGAGGCGCAGACGATGGACATCCCGATGCCGGCGGTGGACGAACACTTCCGCGAGGCGAAGGCTTCGGCCGAACAACGTATCACGGAGCGGTTGCTGGACGGGTTCGACACCAAATATGGCGCGTACCACCGGGAGTTCGCGGAGGCGTCGAGCGCGGAGGCGCGGCTGCTGCGGGGGCTGGACAAGGTGCAGATGATGCTCAAGGTGTTGATGTACGAGCGGGAGCGCAAGGGCCGGCTGGACGAATTCTGGACGAATCCGCGCAACTTCGAGGACTACGGGATAGAGCCGGTGTCGCGCCTGTTCGACGCGGTTTGCGCGGAGGCGAGCCGCGAACGTCCGACGCGACGTTGACGAACGAAATCAGATAGCGGGGTTGTTCGTCGCGGGATCTCCGACGACGAGTTGATCCCCCTCTTTGAGGACCGAGGTCGTGTCGAGCTGATTCCACTTGAGAAGGTCGGTCGTGCTGACGCCGTGTTTCTGCGCGATGACCGAGGCCGATTCGCCGCGCGTGACGACGTGCGTGCGCGACTGGCTGGTGACCGGGCCGTCAATGACGGCCGCGGCGACGCTCTGCGTCCCGGACTTCTTCGGCACGACGACTTTCAGGCGCTGGCCGACCCGGATCGTCGAGCGGTTGGACAAACCGTTCCAGTTGAGCAGATCGTTCAGCGATACGCCGTAGGACTTCGCGATCTTGCCGGGGTACTCGCCCTTCTTCACGGTGTGATAGACCGTTTCCGTCGAACTGCCGGAAGCGCTCGTCGAGGTGGCCACGTTGGCGGCGCTTGAGGCAACGACGAGCCGGTCGCCGGCGCGGATGCCCGTGCGCGAGCCGAGGTTGTTCCAGCGTTGCAGGTCCTTGACGGAGACGCGGTGCGCGGTCGCGATCGTCGAGAGGCTGTCGCCCGTGCGGACGGTGTACGCCGTCGCGCCGGGTTCGACGGCAACGGCGACGGCCGCGGGGGCCGCGCTGGAGTCCGCGAAACCGGGGATGACGAGCTTCTGGCCGACCTGGAGCGATTTCGGCGACTTAATGTGGTTGGTCTGCTGCAACTCGGCCACGGAAACCTTGTAGGTCGCCGCGATGACGGAGAGCGTCTCGCCGCGCTGGACGGTGTGCGTCCCGAGGCGCAGCTCCGGCATGGAGCCGATGGCGCTCGCCACG
Source organism: uncultured Nitrospirales bacterium (assembly GCA_964449475.1). Lineage (GTDB taxonomy): Bacteria > Hydrogenedentota > Hydrogenedentia > Hydrogenedentales > VFKU01. The sequence goes on along the minus strand of CAYUZD010000004.1, from coordinate 10,484 downwards.
CGCTCGCGCTGGTCGGACGGCACCGAGAGATAGGACGTGCGCGCGGGCGGCGTGTAGCCCTGGATGAAGTGTGGGTTGAGCCGCGCGAGCGAGCCCTGAGACGCGCCGATCTCCTTCTCGATGTCAGCCAGCGAGTAGGAGCCGTCGACCGTGATGTAGTCGGTTACTTCGGCGTCCTGCGGGCGCGCCTCGAAGCCGTACTGCTCAGGGTTGTTGGCCACGATGGCGGAAGCAAGGAACTTGGCGTAAAAGCGCTTGGTTTCGAGGCGGATGCGCCGCGACGCGGGAGGAGTCTCGATGAGAGTCCAGAGGTCGCGTTCGCCTCCTGCGGACGCGATCGCGCCTTCGAGCCCGGCCTCGCCCATGTTGTAGGCGCTGACGGCGAGTGGCCAGTTGCCGTCGAACATCGTGTAGAGTTCGGAGAGATACTGGACGGCGGCCTGCGTAGCCTTCTTCCAGTCATAGCGTTCGTCGAGGTACCAGTCGCTGCGCAGGCCATAGCGGCGGCCGGTGCTGCGCATGAACTGCCACATGCCGCCGGCGCCGGCGTGGGAATCGATGCGCGGCGTGAACTGGCTTTCGACCATGGCCAGCCAGACGAGGTCCTCGGGTAGGCCGGCCTTGGCGAATTCGGCGCGGATGTAGGGCAGGTAGCGGTAGCTTCGATCGAGCCCGGCCTGGAAACTCTTCGGGTAGACGCGCTGGATGGCGTCGATCTCGGCCTGGACGCGGGCATGGAGCGGCTGCGTGTCATCCACGCCGAAATCGGCGAGGCTCTCACGTGCGAGTCCGCCGTCATCCTGTGAGCGTTCGTAGTGGCGCGCGATCTCGAACGAGCGCGAGAGGATTCCGGAGAACTGATCGCGGAGTTTGTAGAAGGTTTCGGGGTCGAGATCGGCTTCGAGGAGCGTCTCGAGCATGATGGTGTAGTTCTGGTAAGCCGACTCTTCGTCACCGGCCTCGATGGCCTGGTTCGCGGCCTCGAAGGCTTCGGTTGCCTTGGCGACGAGTTCGGACGTCGTTGGGCCGCTTTCGGGCGGCGAGAGGTCCTCGACGGCGTCCACGGTGGCCAGCGGCAGCGGCTCGAACTGGACGTGCTCGGCCATGTTGACGGCGGTGCTGCTGCCGGAATTGAGCCTCGGCGCCGGATCCGGGCTGTCCGATGTGGTGGCGCAACCCGCGAGTAGCGCGAGCGACGCGCACGTTCCTAACCAGCGTAACGTCCTGTCCACGAGTGTCTCCTCCTCACCCGGCCGCGCGGTGTCGATCGCGGCGGCCCATGATGGCTTCCGTGGGGGGTTGGCTCACTTGGGGGATTACGGCTGGCCCGGGTCGTGCGCGGCCAGTTGCTCACCGCCGCCCTGCGCGGCGGCGGCCGGCGCCTGATACCAGTAGGCGACCGTCGAGTACGCGATGCCGGGCCGGTCGTTGTTCGGACCGTGTTCGAGCTCGAAGACGAACGACTTCGAGAACGGCACGGGCTCGGTCAGGTGGCTGCGGAACGCGACGAAGCCCGAGGGCGCGCGTGTGTCCTTCATGCTGACGGCGTGGGTCGGCGCGGACGCCGGGCCGGTCGCGAAGTACCATCCCGCGTTAAAATAGTCGTCCGTGCCGGTGCCGTGGAACTGATCGGCGGACGCGCCATCGATGCGGTACGTGTCGTCGCCTTCGAGGAACGTCAGAGAATCGGCGTTGCGCGCGGCGACGGTAGTGCCGACGTAGTGACCCTTGCCCTGCAGATCGACGACGACCACGGGCTTGCCTTCCTGCGACACGGTTTCCGCCGCTTTCGCGTTGAAGGTGTACGCCTCGCCCGCGTCGCCCTCGCGCCA
>CAYUZD010000004.1:0-8552 GCA_964449475.1 uncultured Nitrospirales bacterium | reverse complement strand
CCTTGTGCGGCCAGCGCATCGCGACGCCCTTCCAGGCTTCCTTCCAGTCGCGGAAGAATTCGCGGTCGTCATCGGTGAGCGTGAGGTCGAAGGACTGGATGGGCGTTTCCTTCGGCAGCTCGGCGTAGGTGACTTGGTAGGTCAGCGCGCCCTCGTCCGTCGCGGCGATGATGCGGCAGCGGCGCTCGTAGGGGATCGGGATGTAGGAGTAGTAGCCGCCGGTGGACTCGCCGACGAAGGGCGGGCCCATCAGATTGAATGCCGGGCTCCACAACTCGAGTGAGCCGGTGAAGAAGTCCTGGAACGGGACAGTGAGGAGCGGATGCTCGACATCGTCCACGAAGATGAAGAGCGTGCCGGTCGGATTGCGGGTCCAAAGTCGGGTGACGATGCCCGGGCCCTCGAGATCGGCGAGAACTACGCCGCCGTTGTAGACCTGCTGGCCGCCGCGATCGTCGGCGTTGCCGCCAGAGCGATCGAAACTCGAGACCTGCTTGACTTCCCAGTTCTTGGGATCGGGCAGACGGTCGAGCGTGCCATTGAATCCGAGTTGTTGGAGCGGAACGGTCCACCCTTCAGGCGCGCGCTTGGCCGCGGACGCCGGAAGAGTAATCAGTAGACAGACCACCACCCCTGCGCATAGGAATCGCATGCGTAGGCCCCCCTAGTGCGAAACTTGAACTTTCCCCCAAGGAGAAGTGTACCAGAGTATCGGGAACGCCGCAAGTGCTTGCCCGGTGGGCATTTGCGGAGAAAAGGACGATCTCCAGTTGAGGCGCGGAACTGAGAATTTATTGACAAATCGAAGGTTTTTGGACGGAGTCAGCCGGGCGACCGGCGTGAGAGGACAACTCCGACGGCGACGCACACACCGTTCGCCAGCCAGGCGGCGGCGACGGGGTCGATTCGTCCGACGTTTCCAATGTTTCGGCTCGAATTGAACAGGAATAGGTAGGCGAGGACGATTACAAGGGCGAGAGCGACATCGGCGGATCGGCCGCCGCGAGTAGTGCGAATCGCGAGCGGGATCCCGACGGCGAGTACGACCAGCGGCAAGAGCGCGGCGGCAAACCGGGCTTGAAACTCGACCTCGAGCTCCACGACGGGGACCCGGCGGGACTCCGCAGTGCGAATTACCTCGGGCAACGCGGTGGTGGCGAATGACCCCGGATCTTCGAAGGGTTCGAACAGGTCTTCGGGTGTTTCCGATAACGGGGCGGGTTCCTGGGTAATCCGTCGCTCGGACATGGCCGAATTGCCGGACACTCCGGGGACGGGCGTAAAGACGGCCCAGGAACCGTCTTCGAGCATCCAGCGATCCCTGCCGGGTTCCCAATAGATGCGCCGGGCACGGATCTGTTCCTCGTTTCCGGGACGCAACGCAATCATGAAGACGTCTTCACCGGCGAGCGAGGTCCGGTTGAACTTCGTGATCTGACACGTCCATTGGCCCTGGAGGTTCGACCAACTGACAGATTCGCGTTGCCCTCCATGACTTCGCGCGGACTCGGAGAAGTACTCGGCCTCGTATCGCCTAACGTCGTCATAGGCGGCCGGGGCGAGCCACTGCATGCTGGCGAGCTGGAGCGCGGACGCGGCGATCGCCAGGACGATGGCGGGCCTTGCAATGCGCGACGTCCTGATGCCGGCGGCGAAGAGCGGGACGATCTCGTTGCGCCGGGCGCTGGCACCATAGACGAGGAGTACCGCGGTCAGCATGGCCACACCCATGAAATGGTAGTTGGTGATGGCGGCCGGCATGAGCAGCAGGTAGTAGAGGGCGACCGTGGACCAAGGCATGGACTCAGCGACGATATCCTCGAATCGGTCGGTGAGTATGTCGACTACGGCGTAAAACAGGCAGAGCGACAGGAGCGTGGCGGCGAAGACCCGTGCCAACTGCGCCGCGAAGTGTCTGTCGAGGGTGGTCATGCCGGATCCTCAGGACCGCCTGGCCACACGCCAGAACAAGACCACGCCGACGGCTGCGACAACGAGATTGGGCAGCCACATGAGGGTGACGACCCCGGCCAGCGATTCGAGCGCCTGCGGCTGCAGGGCAATACGGACGATGTAGTACGCGGAGACGAGCGCCAAGCCCATACCGAAGAGCCGCTGACGCGAGTGTCTGCGGTGAAGCGATTGCAGCAGGACGAGCGCTACCGCGACGAGCGCGAGGCTGATGGATGCAAACGGTAAACTAACGCGATCGGCAATCTCCTGGCGAAGTTTGCGAAGTGAAATGGCCGCGGACAACGTGGGGTTCGCGGTGTACTCGGCGGCGAGCGATCGATCCGAGGCGAGTAGTTCGGGCAAGGTCATGGAAACCCGTTCGTGCACGATTCCGGTCGAGAAGCGTTCAAACGGAACGCGGAGAACGGTGTTCTCCGTCGACACGCGGTAACGATCGGGCATCACGGTGAATCCTGGACCCAGAATGAGCGATTGCCCGACGGTGTCGCGCTCGACCCGGGCGGAGTCCGCGTGGAACACGGCCGGCGCGCGCCCGGAATCGAACTGGACGATGTCGACGCCGTAGATTGCACGATTGGAAACGTCACTCCGTTCGAAATAGACGCGCCAGTCCCCGAGTTCATGGACGACCCCGGGCCGAAGCGTGTCGATGGACGCGCGCTGGGGCAGATCGCGCGTGAGTAGTGACGCCATGCGGCCGATCGCGACCGGCTGGACGAACTGTTGCACGGCGACGGCGGCGACCGCGAGGACGAATCCGAGCGCCAATGCAAGTGCAAGGAACCGGCGCGGGGCGACCCCGGCGACGCGCATCGCGGTAATCTCGCCGTGATCGGCGAGGGCGCCGAAGCCGGCCAGGATCCCGAAGAAGACCGTGCATGGGACGACAAAGGGGAGGAGCGGGGGGATCGTGTACAGACAGATTAGGCCGAGATCGGCGGCGGTGAGCACGTGTGCGAAGTCAGAGGCAATCGAAGTCCTGAAATTCATCGAGACGCCGACGAAACAAGCGACCGCGAATACGACGCACATGGGCACCGCGGTCGACCGGAGTAGATAGCGATCGAGTCGTCTCACGGGGAACGCTGGCCGTCCGTCGCCGTGCCTCGGGATGCGTCCTTGGCCCGGGCGACATCCCGGAACACTTCTGGGTAAGACACCCGGGCGCCGCGGCGATCGCCGGGGGAATAGATGTACTTCACGGCACCGACAATGTCCGACTGCGACAATCCGCGCTTCCAAAGATGACTGTCTTCGCTCTCGTTGCGGTTGTCACCCAGCAGGAAGACCTCGCCGCCCGGAACGTCACTTGGGGGCAACTGGTAGGTCATCGCCTCGCGCAGATACGGTTCGTTAACGGGACTTCCGTTGACCATCAATCGACTGTTGAAAATTTCGATCCGGTCGCCCGGCAGCGCGACAATGCGCTTTACAAGGTACTCACCCTTGCGTTCCGGGTCGCGCACCACGACGACCTGGCCGCGATCGTACTGCGAAGCCGCCACGGCGACGATCCGGTCGTTGGGATGCAGGGTGGGCTCCATGGACGAGGTGGGGACCACGTAGAACCCGATCTTGTTATTCGCTATCAGGAGCAGGACGATGACGGAGGCGATGAGCGCGATGACGGACACGACGAGCCGGACCCGGCCAGACGTGTCGTCCGCAAAACTTCTCGATTCGCCTCTAGCCATCGGTTTTGTTGCTCCCGGAGCAAGCTTGGGGCATCCCGGATAGTATACGGCGCGCAGGGGACGCGAGTCCTCCCGGTCCGCGGGCGTTAGCGCGTGCGGCGGGGTTCGGGATATGATGGAGACCGACACCGAAAGGAGGCGCGCATGGTAGAGGTGGAAGTACTCGGCGTGAGCGACGGCGCGGCCCATCCGGTCGTGCTGCTGCGGCACGAGGACCGGGTGCTGCCCATCGTGGTGGGTCTGCCGGAGGCGCAGGCGATTCAGGTGGGGCTGATGGAGGAGAAGCTTGGCCGCCCCATGACGCACGACCTCGTGTGCAACATCCTGGCCGGGTTGCGCGGCCAGTTGCAGTCGATTACGATTTACAAACTCGAGAACGATACATTCTTCGCGCATTTGAACGTGAACCAGATGTCCACGACGGGGCAGATAGAGCAGGTGCTCCGGATCGATTCCCGGCCGAGCGACAGCATCGCGATTGCGGTCCGGACGAAGTGTCCGATCTTCGTGGCGGAAGCCGTGATGGACGCGGCGGCGCAGGACGTGGGCATTGTCGAGAGTGAGGAGCCGGAGGAGCCCGACGAGCAGGACGAGGAAGAGAGCTAACCCGTTTATTTACAGTGAGTTACGGTATTTTGCCGGTGTTGCCGGGAGGCAATGGGCTTGTCTCTTGACACGCTCGTCTGCTCTTTTGTAGTCTAACCGCTTGGCCGGAAGTGTCTTATAACCGCGGCGGGGGTCAGCACCGTCTTGTGTCAAGGTGACGTGGATCGCTCCGTCATTCCCATGTGTTTTTTCTGAGTTTTCCTGCACGGGAAAACTGTCTCTACGACTACAACTGTTGAGGTGAATGCTGCATGGCCGTCGTGCCCAAGGAACCCGTGAACCGTCCGTCGCTGGGGCTCATTGCCGATCCGGTCGAGTTGCCCAACCTGATCGAGATCCAGACGAAGTCCTACGGGGACTTTCTGCAATGGGACACCCCGCCCAGCGAGCGCAAGACGGTCGGACTGCAGGAAGTGTTCAGGGACGTATTTCCGATCTCGTCTCCGGACGGATCCACCGTGCTTGAGTTCGATCATTATTCGTTCACGCCGCCGAAGTACAGCGTCCAGGAGTGCCAGATGCGCGGTGCGACGTACGCCGCGTCGCTGAAAGCGCTGCTCCGCCTCGTCCGCTACGAGGACACGGAGGATAGCAAAGAGAAGCGCGAGAAGCTGATGATCGAGCAGGAGGTGTACCTCGGCGAACTTCCGCTGATGACGCCGACGGGCACATTCATCATCAACGGCGCGGAACGCGTGATCGTGAGCCAGTTGCACAAGTCGCCGGGCGTGTCGTTCGAGACGAAGATCCACCAGAACGGCAAGCGGCTGCTGTCGGCGCGCATCATTCCGTACCGCGGCGCGTGGCTCGAGTTCGAGTACGACATCAACGACGTGCTGTGGCTGACGATCGACCGCCGTTCGCGCATCCTCGCGACGACGTTCCTCAAGTGCTTCGAGTTCGTCGAGCACGAGGACATCCTCGGGCTGTTCTACACGAGCGAGACGGTCACGATTGGCCGGACGAAGGTGAAGATCGGGTCGAAGCACTACGAACCGCACGAGCTCGTGGCGCGATACATCGCGGCGGACGTGATCGATCCGAACACGGGCGAAATCCTGGTCGAGGCGTGCGAACAGCTCACCGAGACGCAGATCGACAAGCTGATGGCGTCGGGCGCGAAGGAGATTGAGATCCTGTCGCTCGAGGAAATCGAGCGCGACGCGACGATCGTCGAGACGTGCCGCCTGGACAACACGATTACGATTGAGGACGCGTACCGCGAGGTGTACACGCGCATCCGTCCGGGCGATCCGGCGACGGACGCGACCACGCGGAATTTCTTCCAGCGGATGTTCTTCGATTCGAGCCGCTACGACTTCGCGCCGGTGGGCCGGTACAAGATCAACCGCAAGCTGGGCCTCGAGATCGACCAGGAAACGAAGACGCTGACGAAGGAAGACGTCGTCGCGACGCTGCAGTACCTCGTCAAGCTGCGCAACGGCGAGGGCGTGCTGGACGACATCGACCACCTAGGCAATCGGCGCGTGCGCGCGGTGGGCGAGCTGCTCGCCAACCAGGTGCGCATCGGGCTGGTCCGCATGGAACGCACGATCCGCGAGCGGATGAACTTCCGCGACGACGAACAGATGACGCCGCAGACGCTGGTGAACCCCAAGCCGGTGAGCGCGGTGATCAAGGACTTCTTCGGCCGCAGCCAGCTCTCCCACTTCATGGACCAGATCAACCCGCTGGCGGAATTGACGCACAAGCGGCGCCTGTCCGCGCTCGGGCCGGGCGGCTTGAGCCGTGAACGCGCGGGATTCGAAGTGCGCGACGTGCACCCGACGCACTACGGCCGGATCTGCCCGATCGAGACGCCGGAAGGCCCGAACATCGGCCTGATGGCGTCGCTGGCGACGTTCGCGCGGCTGAACGAGTATGGGTTCCTCGAGACGCCGTACCGCAAGGCCGAAGGTGGCAAGCTGACGGGCGAGATCGAGCGGCTGTCGGCGTACGACGAGGACAACTACGTCATCGCGCAGGCGAACGCCGCGCTGGACAAGAACGAGCGCTTCGCGAACACGACCGTGCTCTCGCGGCACCGCGGCGACTTCCCGCAGGTGCCGAACGAGCAGGTCGATTACATGGACATCTCGCCGAAGCAGATGGTGAGCGTGGCCGCGGCGCTGATCCCGTTCCTGGAACACGACGACGCGAACCGCGCGCTGATGGGATCGAACATGCAGCGCCAGGCGGTGCCGCTCTTACAGGCGGAGTCGCCGGTAGTGGGTACGGGCCTCGAGGGCGTGGTCGCGCGGAACGCGGGCACGGTCGTGGTGGCCGAGCGCGACGGCGTCGTCGAATACGCGGACAGCGAAGTGATCCGCGTGCGCGTGAGCAGCAAGACGGTCAAGGACGACAACCCGTTCCGGACGGAAGTGGACGAGTACATCCTCAAGAAATTCATCCGGTCGAACCAGAACACGTGCATCAACCAGAAGCCGATCGTGCGCGCGGGCGACAAGGTGAAGGCGGGCGACATCATCGCCGACGGCCCGGCGACGGAGAACGGCGAGCTGGCGCTGGGCAAGAACGTGATGTGCGCGTTCCTGGCGTGGGAAGGCTACAACTTCGAGGACGCGATCCTGCTGAGCGAGGACCTCGTGAAGGCGGACGCGTTCACGTCGATCCACATCAACGTATTTGACATCGAAGCGCGCGACACGAAGCTTGGGCCGGAGGAAATCACGCGCGACATCCCGAACGTGAGCGAGGAATCGCTGCGGCACCTGGACGAGACGGGCATCGCGCGGATTGGGTCGAAGGTGCGGCACAGCGACATCCTGGTGGGTAAGGTGACGCCGAAGGGCGAGACCGAGCTCGCGCCCGAGGAGAAGCTGCTGCGCGCGATTTTCGGCGAGAAGGCCGAGGACGTGCGCGACGCCTCGCTGAACGTGCCGCCGGGAGTCGAGGGCGTGGTGGTGGACGTGCGCGTGGCGAGCCGCCGGGACAAGAGCGGCGACACGGGCGACAAGAAGAACGTCAACGCCGAAGTGACGAAGATCAAGCGTCACTATGACGATCGCATCAAGCAGGTGCGCGACACGTTTGTCGAGCTGGTGAAGGACGAACTGCTCGGTCTGCGCATCATGGAGAACGTGGTCGATCACAAGACCGGCGAACTCGCGCTCGAGAAGGGCAAGCGCCTCAAGGTCTCGCAACTGAACGACGTGGATTACAGCGTGCTGGCGCGGCTGACGCTGGAAGACAAGAAAATCCAGCGCAAACTGACGCGGCTGGTGAACATGGCGGCGATGGAAGAGGCGAAACTGATCGCCTTCCGCGACACGCAGATCAACAACCTGCGCAAGGGCGACGAGTTGCCGCCGGGCGTCATCAAGCACGTCAAGGTGTACGTGGCGACGAAGCGGCGCATGTCCGTGGGCGACAAGATGGCCGGTCGGCACGGAAACAAGGGCGTGGTGGCGAAGATCCTGCCGCGCGAGGACATGCCGTTCCTTCCGGACGGCACGCCGATCCAGATTCTGCTGAACCCGCTGGGCGTGCCTTCGCGTATGAACGTCGGCCAGTTGCTGGAGACGCAGCTCGGCTGGGCGGCGGCGGCACTGGGGATGAAGGTGGCGACGCCGGTGTTCAGCGGTGTGTCGGAGAAGACGATTCTGGATTACGTGCGCAAGGCGGGGCTGCCCGAATCAGGCAAGATTCCGCTGCGCGACGGCCGGAGCGGCCAGCCGCTGCACCAGCAGACGACCGTGGGCAACATTTACATGCTGAAGCTGAACCACCTCGTGGACGACAAGATCCACGCGCGCGCCATCGGGCCGTATTCACTCGTCACGCAGCAGCCGCTGGGCGGCAAGGCCCAGTTCGGCGGCCAGCGCTTCGGCGAAATGGAAGTGTGGGCGCTCAAGGCGTACGGCGCCGCGCACACGCTTCAGGAACTGCTCACCATCAAATCGGACGACATCCAGGGCCGCACGCGCGCCTATGAGGCGATCGTGAAAGGCGAGCGCGAGGTCGATCCCGGCGTGCCGGAATCGTTCAACGTGCTCGTGCGCGAGATGCAGGCCCTGTGCCTCGATGTGGTCAAGCTCGTCAGGGTCGATCACGTCGGCGGCGACGCCGTCGAATCCGAAGAACCTCTGGAGGAGTAACGCGTGTCCAAGTACATTCCGACGACCGGTGAACGATTCGACGCGCTCCAGATCAAACTCGCCTCGCCCGAGGAGTTGTTGAAATGGTCCCGCGGCGAAGTGAAAAAGCCGGAGACGATCAACTACCGCACGTTCAAGCCGGAGAAGGACGGCCTGTTCT
>CAYUZD010000003.1:14380-30590 GCA_964449475.1 uncultured Nitrospirales bacterium | reverse complement strand
TGGCGATTTCGTCCGCGAACCTGATCGTCGGGTTCTATGCGATCGACGCGATCACGTTCGTGCTCGACTTCCAGTACGAACAGACGCAGCGCCAGGACGCGACGGTCAGTTTTTTCTTCGAGCGCGGCAAGGACGCGCTGCACGAGACCGCACGGCTGCCGCACGTGCGCGAGGCGGAGCCGCTGTTGCAGTACCCGTTCGAGATGAAGAACGGGTGGCGGTCGAAGGACGTCGTCATCATCGGTATGGAGCGCGAGGGCGACATGCAGCGCCTGCTCGACACGGAGGGCCGCCGCGTGGACATTGGCGACCACGGCCTGGTGTTGTCGTCGGCGCTGGCGAAGTCGCTGCGCGTCGGCGTCGGCGACGAGGTCGAGCTCAAACCGCTGATGGGGCGGATCACGAAGGAAAAGAGCGTGCCGGTGTCGCGGATCGTCGAGCAGTACTTCGGCATGTCCGGGTACATGAACATCGACGCGCTGAGCCGCGTGCTCGACGAGCCGTACGCGATGAACGCCGTGCTGGTGCGGACCGATCGCGGGTATGCGCGCGGACTTCACGACGAGGCGCGCGACATACCGATGATCGCGTCGGTGGACTTGCGCGAGGACGCGCTGCGCAGCCTGCAGGACACGCTGGCGCAGAGCATGCGCATCATGGGCACCGTGAGCGTGTTGTTCGCAGGCGTGATCGCGTTTTCGATCATCTACAACGTGACGCTGGTCTCACTCAGCGAGCGTGAGCGCGAACTCGCGTCGCTGCGCGTGCTTGGGTTCACGCAGCAGGAAGTGGGCGCGATCCTGTTCAACGAGAATTTCCTGACCGGCGCGCTGGGGCTCATGCTGGGGATCCCGATGGGCATGGCGATGGTCTGGGGGATGATGCACGCGTTCGACATGGAGTTGTTCCGGTTCCCATTCCATATCGAGCCGCGGACGTACTTCATATCGACAGGTCTGACGATTCTGTTTATCGCGATTGCCAACTTCGCCGTGCGCCGGAAGATTCGGCGGCTGGACATGGTCGAGACACTCAAAGCCAGGGAGTAAAGTGAGCGCATCATGAAGAGGTACATCATTCTTGGGGTCATTGCGGTGGCCGTGATCGCGGGTGTGATCATCGCGATCCGCGGCGCGGCGGTGCCGGTGCAGACGATGCAGCCGGCGACGATGACCGTGCGCGAGTACGTCGCGGAAGACGCGAAGACGCGGCTCGCGCAGGAGTACATCGTGGACATGCCCGTGTCGGGCACCGTGCTGCGCATCGAACTCGACGAGGGCGACTACGTCGAGAAGGACCAGGTCATCGCGCGGGTCGATCCGTACGATTTGCAACAGCGGTACCGGAGCGTCGAGGCGCAGATTGCGCAGCGGAACGCGCAGATACTCGGGGTCGATGTCGCGAAACCGAAACCCGAGGATATCGAGTCCGCGCGGTTGCGCGTGGGGGAGATGGAAAACGCGCTTGCCATCGCGGAGAAGGGGTTGTCCGTCGCGAAGATCAATTACGAAGAGGCATCGCGAAACTACGAGCGCGCGCGGGGGTTGCTGGCGGCGGGCGCGGCGAGCGAGTCGTACCTGGACGAGGCGGAGCGCAGCTTCAAGGCGCTCGAGGGGCAGTACAACCAGAGCGACATCGAGGTGGAGCGCGCGCGGCAGGCGCTGGACCAGGCGCGGCTGGCGGAGCAGCGGCTGGTCGGGTCCGTGGACGACAACGAATACCAACGCGACGTGTTGCAGGCGGAGATCGACGCGTTGAAGGCCGAGTGCGCCATGATCGAGGACGATCTGAAGAAGACGGAGATCCGCGCGCCGGTCGCCGGGCCGGTGCTGGACAAGTACATCGAGGACAGCCGCGTGCTCGTTGAGGGCACGGAATTGTTGCGGCTGGGCGACATGGACTCGATCGAGATCGAGTGCGATGTGCTCTCCGAGGAAGTGACGGCCGTGAGCCCCGGCGACAAAGTCGTGATTCACGGCAAGGCGCTGCGCGGACGGACGATCGAGGGCGCGGTAAAGCGGATTTATCCGTCCGGCTTCGAGAAGATCTCGTCGCTCGGCGTCGAGCAACAGCGCGTGAAGACGCTGATCGACTTCGACAATGCCGACGCGCAACTCCGTCCCGGTACCAGCGTCGATGTCGAGATCGTGACGGCGGAGGCTGCCGACGCGTTGGCGGTGCCGGATCGCGCGGTGTTTCGCGAGGGCGACGCGTGGGCCGTATTCGTCGTCGAATCGGGACGTGCCCGGCTGCGAGAGGTCGAGGTCGGCCTGCGCAACGAAGATTGGGCTGAGATTCGGAACGGCCTGAATCCTGGGGACACCGTCATTTCGGAACTGACCAACGACATTCAGCCGGGCGTTCGCGTCGCACCCATCAAGTAATTCCGTGTGGCACGGTCAAGCGGGGTTCAGCTTGACCCTGTTGAGACGTTACCCCGAATCTGGTCGATTCGACTCTAATCGTTTATCCTGATCGAGTGAATTGGAGGTGCCCGCCATGAAACGATTCGCAGCTATCGTCATCGCGGCCGTGTTGTTGTTCGCATTCGACGCCCACGCCGCGCGGTCGAAGAAGCTCAAGCAGGATGGACAGCCGGACAACGGCGCGGTGCCGAGTCTACTGCCGTGCGCGCCGAACGAGATCGAGGCGTACAACCGCGGCGTGGATGCGCTCGACAAAAAGGACTACACCGGCGCGCGCAAGTATTTTGAGGCCGCGATCGGGATGAACGACAAATTTCCCGAGGCGCACAACAACCTTGCGTTCACATTGCGCATGATTTCGCTGGACAACGCCGAGGCGTCGCTCGCGCACTACACGCGCGCACTCGAACTCGCGCCGGGATTTCCGCAGGCGCTCTACTACCGCGGCATACTGTACGTCCAACTTGATAGGACTGCCGATGCCGAGACCGATCGCGCCGCACTCGCGGCGCAGGACAAGGACGAGGCCAAGGAGTACGCGGCTGAACTCGGCAAGGTGATTAAGGCGGGCAAGGCACGATCCAAGCAGGACATCTTGAGTATCTATGGGCAGATCGCGCCGTGAGCATGAACCGGTGTCCCAGTTCGGGTGCCACGCCTAAGCGGGGTTCAGCTTAGGCGTGTGCCCTCGGAGCCAGACACCACGCCTAAGCACAACCCGCTTAGGCGTGGCACCCGCGTAGGGAGGATTCACGTCGGAAACGAATCCCTGTCTATTTCCAGCGGGCCAATCGACGTGCCGTTCCAGGCGCTCGCACTCGACCAGTACCATTCCTCCGGTTGTTGAACCAATCCACGACGTACGGGGTTGTTGTGCATGTACGTGACGGCATCGAGCGCCGATCGCGCACTCGTAACATTGCGGTCGTATCCCGGCCCGTCCTGCCAGAACCGGCCGCGGCGAAGTGCACACTCGAGAACTTCAGGACTGACTCCCGAACCTCGGACGGATCTCGCCCGATTCAACACTCGCCGACCGACGGGTTGCTTGATCGATTGAAGAATCTTGCTCGTCACGTACGTTCCATTCATCGGAAGGATGAGAAGATGAACATGATTCGGCATGAATACGTAAGCCCATCCGTGAAATCCGAGCAAATCTCTCGCGCGGTTGATGGCATCGGCCAGCCACTCGCGAACGACGTCGTCGATGAGCAGGTTCGCCCGGTCGACGCAAGAAAAAGTCAGCTCATGCGCATGACCCGGCACGTCGAAGTGTCTGATGGTCTTCCGGTGCATTTCGGTCTGGAGTAGGACGCCTACGAAGTCTAGCCCATTGCACGGGTGCTACGCCTAAGCGGGGTGCGCTTAGGCGTGCAGGCTGGCTCCGGAAACACACGCCTAAGCTGAACCCCGCTTAGGCGTGGCACCCTCGCGCGCCTCTAATCGCTCCTTCGCCGCCTCGTACACAGAACGCCATGTTGGGTAGACCACAATCAAAGCTGCCCCATAAGCCATGATTCCGGTCGATGCGAAGACAGATACGAACTTCTCAAGTAGCCCGAGGATTGCGATTCCCACAATTGCTACGCCACCGACCGGCGTCATCAATTTGAACTCTCTCCATTCGCGCTTAAACGTTGGTATCCGCTCGATTGGAAGCGAAATGTGCTCGATCCACTCCTCGCGATTTCGAGCGATCAACCTTGCAACAATTCGAAAGGCTACGATCCCAAGTACCAGGCCGACTACGACTGGAAACCATACTCCAGCGACCAGCCTTTCAGGCGAAGCACCCCACCAGCCGTAGTCGGAATGAAAGCTACGCACTGAATCGTCCAATAGGTTCAAAATCTTCAAATTTCTGAATGTAGTGAATGCCAACCAAGTATGTATTGCACCGCTTAGGATTGCGAACAAGGTGCTGAACGAAGCGATGAACAGCAAGTTTATCGGGTGGTAGCGATACGCCGGTAGTCTGGCCATTCTGATGTTCCGCATGTACTCGACGAAGTCTTGCTTCAACTATCAATAGCTTACACAATCGCTAGATTTGCGTGGTAGTTCTTTTGCTCGTTCGACTGTTTCGCTACAATCGCCTCCATGGCTACCGAACCGGCGAAACCCCTTGTAGAAGGTCAGGACGTGCTCACCGTCACGCAGCTTGCGCGGCGGGTGAAGGGCATTCTCGAGGACCAGATCGGGCCGGTGTGGGTGTCCGGCGAGATTTCGAACTGGCGTGTGTCGCCGGCGGGCCACGCGTACTTCACGCTGAAGGACGAGCAGAGCCAGGTGCGCGCGGTGATGTTCCGCGGGCGGCTGAGCTCCGTGCGGTTCGAGCCGGAGAACGGTCTCGAGGTGCTCGTCCGGGGGCTCGCGAGTCTGTACGAGGCGCGCGGCGACTTCCAGATCATCTGCGAGGAAATGCAGCCGCGGGGCATCGGCGCGCTGCAGCTCGCGTTCGAGAAGCTCAAGGCGAAGCTCGAGGCGGAGGGCCTGTTCGACCCGGCGCACAAGAAGCCGCTGCCGCTGTTGCCGCGGCGCATCGGCATCGTAACGTCGCCGACCGGCGCGGCGATCCGCGACATTCTGAACGTCATCCAGCGCCGGTTCGCGCACGTCCACCTGATTCTGTATCCCGCGCGCGTACAGGGGGACGGCGCCGCGGCGGAGATCGTGGCTGGGATTCGCGCGCTCGATGAATTCGGCGTGGACGTAATGATCGTCGGGCGCGGTGGCGGGTCACTCGAGGACCTGTGGTGCTTTAACGAAGAACCGGTCGTGCGCGCAATCTACGGCGCGAAGACACCAATCATTTCCGCCGTCGGTCACGAGATCGATTTCACGCTGGCGGATTTCGTTGCGGACGTTCGCGCGCCGACGCCGTCCGCCGCAGCCGAGCTCGTTGTGAAGGAGCAGCAGGCGCTCGCCGACGCGATCGTGAACCTCGATCGCCGGCTGCGGCGATCGTTATTGGGACGGCTGGAAGGCGCGCGCGCGCGACTCGATCGCGTCCGCGCGAGCGCCGTGTTCCGCCGGCCGGAGGAACTGCTGCGCCAGCGGCGGCAGCGTCTCGACGACGCGCGCATGACGCTCGTGCGCGCGCTGGACGACCGGGCCGCATCCGAACGCCACCGGCTGGAGAAGGCGGTACGTGCGCTGGCGCTGTTGTCGCCGGTGGTGCAGGTGGCGCGGGCGCACGAGCGGCTCGCGGCGTTGCGCCAGCGGTTGGCCGGCGCGGCGGCGGCCGTGCCCGAGCGCCGGCGCGCGCGGTTCCGGACGCTCGTGGCGCAACTTGACGCGCTCAGCCCGCTCGCGATTCTCGGCCGGGGATATGCGCTCGCATGGAAGCAGCCCGCGGGCGACCTCGTGCGGGGCGCGGAACAACTTTCCAAAGGGGACACGATACGGTTACGATTCGGCGCAGGCGGGGCCGACGCCGTGATCGAACGCACCAGCGAAGGATGAATGCCGTGGCCGGAAAAAAGAAGATCGAACCGGAGCCGACGTTCGAGACGGACCTCGAATCGCTCGAAAAAATCGTGGAAGAACTCGAAGAAGGCGGGCTGTCGCTGGACGATTCGCTGAAAAAATTCGAGGAGGGGATGCGCCTCGCGCAGCGGTGCGACAAGGCGCTGAACGCCGCGGAGAAGAAAATCGAGGTGCTCACACGGAACGCCGAGGGCGAACTCGAGACCGAACCTTTCGAGGAAGCCGCGGCGGGCGGCGGCGAACCCGTGCCCGCCAAGCCGCGGCGCGCGCCCGCGGCCCCGAGCGAAGGCGATGAGGAAAGCGAAGACGGGACGCTGCTGTTCTAATGGACGTCACGCAATACCTCGCCGACCGCGCGCGAATGGTCGACGACGCCCTTGAACGGTATCTGAACGATTACGAGGGCGTCCCGTTCGAGTTCGAGGAAGCGTTGCGCTTCAGTTTGTTCCCGGGCGGCAAGCGCCTGCGCCCCGCGCTGGTCTTTGGCGCGGCGGAGGCGGTCTGCGGCAACTCGGGGCCGGCGCTGCCTGCCGCGTGCGCGATCGAACTCATCCACACGTACTCGCTCGTGCACGACGACCTGCCGTGCATGGACGACGACGACATCCGCCGCGGACTGCCGACGGTGCATCGAAAATTCGGCGAGGCGACCGCGGTGCTGGTCGGCGACGCACTGCAAACCATGGCGTTCGAGTTACTCGCCGGCGCGCGCAACGCGACGCTGATGCGCGAGATTGCTTACGCGGCGGGGCCGGCGGGGATGGTGGGCGGGCAGTATCTCGATGTCGAGGCGGAGGGCGAGCGGATCCCGATCGACTCCATCCGCCGCATGCACCGGCTGAAGACAGGGGCGTTGATCCGAGTGTCGTCGCGCGCGGGCGCACGTCTCGCGAAGGCGAACGCGGCGCAACTGCGGGCGCTCACCGCGTACGGCGAGCACATTGGCCTCGCGTTCCAGATCGTCGACGACATCCTTGATGTGGTCGGCGACGACGACGAGATGGGCAAACGATCCGGCAGCGACCGCGCGCGTGAAAAATCGACCTACCCCGCGCTGGTCGGTCTCGACGAGTCGCGCCACCTTGCGACGCAGGCCCGCGACGACGCGCTACAGGCGCTGGCGGCGTTCGGCCCGGAGGCGGACCACCTTCGCGCGCTCGCGGCGTACGTTGTGGAGCGGCGGCGCTGACGCGAGAAAAGCAGCTTCCGCTGTTGCTAGAATATCGACATGTACACGGCCCCGCGCACCTCGCGCTGGATAGTTCTAGTCCAGCTTTCACTTCTGATATTACCGCCTGCAACGCTCGCAGCGAACCCCGCCGTCGAATTCCGGTTCGTGAAAGAGCCCGAGATCGCTCATGCAAGTTCCGATTTCGAGTCGATCGTCCGCGTCACCGGGGTCGCTCGTCTCTTGTCGTACACGGTTACCCATGCGGTCGCCGGGCATCACGGCGGGAGCATCCATTGCAAGCCGACCGATCCGACGTTGACGGAGTTCAGCATCGTTATTCCGATCCCCGAAAACGCGACCGGTTGGCTTACGTACTCGGTGAGCGTGGACGGGCATCAATCTGAAACGCGCAGGGTCCCCGTTGCGTTCCGGCAAGAACTCGACATTACCGGCGAGGCGGCGGTGGCCTATTTATATCCTCTGGGCAGCGACGCGTACACCGTGCGGTATGTCCCGTGCTGCAATATTTACGGCGGCGTGACGGTTGCGGAACGCGTGCCGGTGAACCCGGTGGAGACGGGGGAGGGGTTGCCGGAGACGCTCCTGAGCGATTTCGTCGTGCTCGATCCGGATGGCCTCTCCGCCTCGACGATGGGCATGTACTTCGATTTCAATCTCGGCCCGGGAGCGTTCAAGGGCATCGGGGCGGGTTCGCCGGCGCTGTACGAGTTTGACGGCGAGAAGTGGGTCGAATTCCAAGATTATCAGGTCGATCTCGAAGCCGGGAAGGTCTCGTTCCACTGCCCCACGGGCGGTGAATTCGTACTCGCCGTCAAACCCTGACGCGCGCTTTCTGTGCCGCTGCCATGCGGTCGCGCAACTCCCTCGCCGCCGCGCGCGGATCGGGTGCTGCCGTCACCGCCGTCATCACCGCGGGATGCCGCGCGCCGCGCGAGACGACTTCGTCGATATTCTCTACCTTGATGCCGCCCATGCACGAGAACGGGACCGTGACCTTCGGCGCGATCCGCGCGATCGAATCCGGACCGAGCGGCGCGACGCCCGTTGCCTTTGTTTGCGTGGCGTAGATGGGGCCGATGTTGAGAACGCTAGCGCCTTCGTGTTGCGCGACGATCGCCTCGCGCAGGGAGTGCGTCGATGCGCCGATCAGGTGCTCCGGCGCGAGGCGGCGCGCATCGGGCACAGGCAAATCGTTCTGGCCGAGATGCACGCCGTCGGCGTCCACCGCGAGCGCAATGTCCAGCCGATCGTCCACGATGAGCACAGCCCGGGCTTGCTCTGTGCGGTAGCGGAACTCCTTCGCACGATCGAACAACTGTTCGTCGTCGAGATCTTTCTCCCGGCACTGGATCAACCGCACCCCCGCGTCCAGCACGGCATCGAGCACGTCCAGCGCGGGCCGGCCGCCGCAGAAGGCCTGCGTGATCACGACGTAGAGGTCCGCCGCGTCGAACCGCCGCACCCGCTCGCCGTGCGTCATCATCCGCCTCCCACGATGCGGACCAGCTCCACCGAATCGCCGTCCATCAGCACGGTTTTGGCGACCGCTTTGCGATCGACGACGTCTTCGTTGCGCTGCACCGCGGTGATCTCGGGCTTGACGCCGAGCGACCGCATCAGGTCGAGCAGCGTGCAGTGATCGGCGACTTCGCGCGGCTGGCCGTTCACGGTGATGAGCATTCAGCGGACTCCTCCGGCCGCGTCGAACGCGCGATCGAAATCCTTCCACACGGGATCGTACCCCGCGCGGCGGATGGCCGACTCGACCTCTTCCGGCGCGCGGAAATCCTCGAGCGCGAACTGCTCGAGCACGTCCTCGCCGTGCGTGGCGTAGCCGCCGGGCCGGGTCGAGGACCCCGCGCTCATGTGCGTGATCCCGAGCGGGATGAGGCGGTCGCGGAATGCGGCTGGCTCGCGCGTCGAGAGCACCAGCGCGGCCTCGGGTAGGAACAGCCTCGCGGCGAGCAGGTACTGCACGAGTTCCTGGTCCGTCACGAGGCGCGGGATGTGGAACCGGTCCGGCACGTGCCGCAGGCGAGGGAACGAGATCGCGACGCTGCTTTGCCAACAGGTGCGTTGCAGATAGCGCGCGTGCAGCGCCGTGTAGAACGCATCGGTCCGCCAGTCGGACAGTCCGAGCAACACGCCGATGTTCAGGCGTCGCGCGCCGGCGCGGCCCGCGCGCTCGATTGCGTCCAGGCGGAAATCGTAGTCCGCCTTCTCGCCGCGCAGGTGGACCTGCGCGTACACGTCGCGGTCGTAGGTCTCCATGTAAATCGTCACGCCGTCGAGGCCGAGGTCGCAGAGGCGTTGGTAGTCCGCCTCGTCCAGCGAGTAGACCTCGATCGACACCGAAGGGAAGTACTCTCGCGCAATCGCGACCGATTCCGCGATCTTGTCCACCGGTGTCGCGTACCGCGCCTCGCCGGTGAGCAGGAGTACGCTCTGGAAACCGCGCGCGGCCAACGATGCGCACTCGCGGCGGAGTTGGTCGCCGTCGAGCGTGATGCGGCGCTCGTCGTTTCCGGAGAAGATCGCGTAGCCGCAATACGTGCAGTCGGCAGCGCAGACGTTCGACACGTAGATCGGCGCGTAGAGCGAGATCGTCCGGCCGAACTGCCAGCGCGTCAGCCGTTGCGCCTCGCGCGCGATCGCTTCGAGCCGTGGCGCGGCGTGGGGAGACAGCAACGCCGCGAGTTCGGACGGTCCGCGCTCTTGTCTCGTTAATGCGCGCGTCACGTCCGCAGGCGTCGCTGATTCGATCAGCGCTACCACGCGTTCTCGCGGCCAGTTCGCTATTTCATCCCGAAAACTCAAGGCCATCGTCCAATGTAGGGCGCACCCGGGTCACTGGGTCAACCGCAGTTCAATTTGGCCGTCGTTGCCGTTCCGGCCGCGTCTGTTTACAGCGTCCGCTCGCCCGCGACATCGCCCAAAAATCCCGTCAGCGGAGAACTCGCCTCGGCCGTCTCGCGCGCGGGGCCGAGGCCGCTCAAGTACGCCATGCGGCCGGCTTCCGTCGCCATCGCGAACGCGCGCGCCATCGCGGCGTGGTCCGACGCGTCGGCCAACGCGGTGTTGACGAGCACCGCGTCCGCGCCCAGCTCCATCGCCTCGGCCGCGTGCGACGGCGCGCCGAGCCCCGCATCGACCACGACGGGCACGCGCGCCTGCTCGATGATGATGCGAATCATGTCGCGTGTCTTCACGCCGCGGTTGCTGCCGATGGGCGCGCCGAGCGGCATCACCGTTGCGGTACCGATTTCTTCGAGCCGCTTGGCCAGCACCGGGTCCGCCTGGATGTAGGGCAGCACGGTGAACCCGTCCCTCACGAGGATCTCCGCCGCTTTCAGTGTCTCGACGGGGTCGGGCAACAAGTACCGCGGCTCGGGCGTCACCTCGAGTTTCACCCACGGCTCGAGACCGGCCGCGCGCGCGAGCCGCGCGAGCCGCACGGCCTCGTCAGCGTTCCGCGCGCCGGAGGTGTTCGGCAGCAGTAACTGGCGCGAGCGGTCGATCGCGGAGAGGATGCCCTCGTCATCCGGCCGGTCGAGGTCGACCCGGCGCAGCGCGACCGTCACGATTTCGGAGCCGGACGCCTCGATCGCGGCGCGCAGCGCGTCCGCCGAGGGGAACTTGCCCGTGCCGATCATCAGGCGCGACCGGAACGTCCGTCCGGCGATTTCAAAAGGCGTGTCCTGCATGCGATCCAATCGATTTTGATGCGTACGAAACTCACCGGACATGGTATCAAACGCCCGACCGGGCAACAACGTATCCCCAAGCGTTCCAGCGTCTTAGGGCGGCGAACGGGCGGAATTATCTGCCCGGGATCGGCAGGCTTTACCCATCCCGCCGGGCCCGCTTTCGCTAAAGGGCCGGTTCTGACGCGCCGATAATCGGGAACGGTGCTTGCTCATGCAGCGCCGGGGAGTAGCAGTATGGGTACCCTTTTCAGCGCGTTGTCGATCGCTCAGAGCGGCCTGCAGGCCGCGCAGGTGCAGCTCGACACCGCGGGGCACAACATCGCCAACGTCAACAAGGAAGGCTTCTCGCGGCAGCGCGTCGAGTTGCTGAGTTTCACGCCCATCAACCGCACCTTCGGCCAGATCGGCCGCGGCGTGCGCATCGCCGAAATCTCCCGCGTCCGCGACACGCTGCTCGATGTGCAGTTCCGCAACCAGGTCTCGGGGCGCGACAACGCGCAAATTCAATCGGAGTACTTCAGCCGGATCGAGGACGTGTTCCTCGAACCCGGCGTGAACGGTCTCAGCGGCCGCATCAATCTGTTCTTCCAGTCGTTGCAGGAGTTCTCGACGAACGTCGAGAACCTGCCCGTGCGCCAGAGCGTGACGGTCGAGGCACAGGCGCTCGCCGCGTTGTTCAACGACACGTACAGCCGGCTCAACTCGCTGCGCACGGACGCGAACCAGGAGATTGAGGGGTTCGTGCCGGAGATCAACAGCCTCGCGGAGCGCATCGCCGAACTGAACGGCAAGATCCGCGTGACCGAGGGCAGCGGCAATCCGGCGAATGACCTGCGCGACGAGCGCGACGTACTCGTGGACAAGCTCGCGGGCATCGCCGATATTTTTGTCCGAGAGGACAACGCCGGGCAGTACGAGGTGCTCATCGGCGACCAGCAGATCGTGTTCTCGGACCAGTTCCGCGAGGTCGAGGCCGTGCAGACCGCGGCGATCGACCCGGACCGGCCCGACTTCGTCGAGATTCGATTCGTGGACAACGGCGTCGCGTTGCGCGCGAACGACGGCGCGTTGTTCGGCGCGATTCAGATGCGCGACGTGGAATTGCCCGCGGTGCTCGATGACATCAACGAACTCGCCGCGACGATCATCCGCGAGATCAACGCAATCCACAGCCAGGGCCGGGGACTCACGGGCCTCACCGGCACGATCACGGGATCGAACGCAGTCACCGATCCGACTATCGCGCTCGACACGGCCGGGTTGCCGTTTACGTTCACGCCGGGCACGTTCGAGATTAACGTGTACGACAACACCGGTGCGGCGGTCGCGGGTTCGCCGTTCACGATCACGATCGCGGCCGGCGATTCGCTGGACGACGTGGTCGCGCAGATCAACGGCATCGCGAACCTGACGGCGGCGGTCAATGCCGACGGCGCGCTGACGGTCACGCCGAACGCCGGGTTCACGTTCGGTTTCTCGAACGACCAGACGGGCCTGCTGGCGGCGCTGGGCATGAACGGACTGTTCACCGGCGCCGACGCGCAGACGATGGGCGTCAACCAGGCGATCGTGGACGATCCGCAATTGCTGGCCGGCGCGTTCAGCACCGATCCGGACGACACGGGCGACAACACGGCCGCGCTAGCGATGGCGGATGTGCAGAACGGCCTGTTCCTCCTGAACGGCTCGGCGACGATCAACGATTTCTACGAGTCCGTCGTCGTGGGCATCGGAGTCGATGCGCGCGCGGCGAATGCGACACTCACCGTCGAGCAGACGTTCGTCGAGACGTTCCAGCGCCGCCGTCAGGAAATCTCCGGCGTCTCGCTCGACGAAGAGGTCGCGTCGCTGATCCTGTATCAGCGCGCGTTCGAGGCGTCGGCGCGCGTCATCACCGTGACCGACCGTATGCTCGAAGTCCTTCTCACCACCGCCCTGTAGTTCCCGCACCGGTTTTGGCCGCGCCGGGTTGACATCGATCGGCGTCGATGCTATCTTTACGTGTCAATAATTAACCGGCCGCCGGGCTGCACCTCAGGCGACGCCGCGCGGATTCCTCACCGGAATGTACGAAGCGTTCTACGGGCTCAGCGAGAAACCGTTCAATCTCACGCCCGATCCGCGGTTTCTCTACCTCAGTTCCAAGCATAAAGAGGCGTTCGCGCACCTGCTCTACGGTATCCGTAACCGCAGCGGATTCGTCATGGTCTCGGGCGAAATTGGCACGGGCAAGACCACGATTTGCCGGAGCCTACTCAAACAGCTCGACCCCGACACCGAAGTCGCGTTCATTTTCAATCCGAAGCTCTCGCCGATCGAGTTGTTGAAGACGATCAACGCGGATTTCGGCATCGAGTCCCGCGCGGACACGATCCGCGGGCTCATCGATGAACTGAACGCGCACCTGCTCGATCGCGCGGGCAAGGGCAAGAATTGTGTACTGATTATCGACGAGGCGCAGAACCTCGGCACCGAGACGCTCGAACAAATCCGGCTTCTGTCCAATCTCGAAACCGAGACGGAGAAGTTGTTGCAGATTGTCCTGATCGGCCAGCCGGAACTCGCCGACAAGCTCGCGCTCAACGAACTGCGCCAGCTCAACCAGCGCATTACCGCGCGGTACCACCTGAGGAGCCTGAGCGGCGACGAGACGCTGCACTACATCGCGTTCCGCTTGCGCGTTGCGGGCGGCCAGAAGAAGGTGCGCTTTACGCGGTCGGCGGTGCGCCGCGTGTTTCGCGCGAGCCGCGGGACGCCGCGCGTGATCAACGCCATCTGCGATCGCGCGCTGCTCATCGGTTATACGAAGGAAGCGCGCACGATTACGCCGCGAATCGTTCAGCAGGCAGCGCGGGAGATCCAAGGTTCGGTGGGCCGGGGCCGCGCGCCGAATCTCCGGCTGTGGCCGGCGTCCGGGCTGGCAGTCGCGGCGCTGGCGCTCGTCGCGGCGCTGTTCGTGCGCGGCGATATTTCTGTTCCGTTCAGAATGCCGGCGGGCGGCATTTCGGCGCCCGGCGCGGACGCTCGTTCCGCGAGTGCGGCAGATGCCCCGCAGGCTGACGCTTTGGAATCCGCGGCACCCGCCGAGACGCCGGCCGTGCAGCCCGCGTCTGAGTCGCCGAGAAACATCGCCGAGGCCGCGATTCTGCCGCCGTCGGACTCTGTACTTCCCGATCCGAAGTCGGGCGACCCCGCGATCGGCGCGCTCGCGAGCGTCCCCGGCGGCGCGGGACCCGGGGGCATGAACATAGTCGAGACCAGCCCGACGGTGCACCGCGGCGTGGAAGAACTCGTCCGCGCGTGGAACCGCGCGGTGATCCAGTCGGCGCCGACGAAGATAACGCAACAGTCGGTCGAGCGGTTCGCCACGGCGAACAAGCTGCGCTTGCTCGTGCTCGACCCGAGCGTCGAGGAGATGGTGGCGCTCGGGCTGCCGGCGCTGATCCGGATGAAAACGGGCGAGTGGAGCGCGGTCCTCCGCGTTGAAGACGGCGAGGCTCGACTTGTCGGTCCCGCCGGTGAGGCGTCCAGCGTGACGCTTGAGGATCTGCGGAGCCAGTACGCGGGCGAGGCGTACTATTTCTGGAAAGATCCGAAGCCGTCGGTCGGGCTGTTACGCGTGTCGTCGCGCGGCGAGGCGGTCGAAGGGTTGCAGCGGGACTTGCAGCAGCTCGGCCTGCTCGAGCGGGATCCGAACGGGATCTACGACGCAACGACGATTGACACCGTCACCAAGATCCAGCGCACCACGGGCCTGCCCGCGGACGGCATCGCTGGGCCGCAGACGCGCATGGTGCTCGCATCGTGGCTGGGCGCGCCGGACACCCCGCGTCTTTCCTCCGACGGGTTCACCGACGGGCTGCGGGCGCGCGTCCTCGCCAGCCAGGGCATCGTCACGCGCACGCGAGAAGCGGACGCCGCGCCCGCGCCGCCGGCGCAAGAACCCGCGCCGCTGCCGGCCGCGGAGGCCATCGAGCCCGCGCCCGAACCGGAGACTGCGCCGGCGCAGCCTGACACGGCACAACCGGATGCCGGTCCGACGACGGCACCGGAGAACTACACGCCTATTCTTC
Source organism: uncultured Nitrospirales bacterium (assembly GCA_964449475.1). Lineage (GTDB taxonomy): Bacteria > Hydrogenedentota > Hydrogenedentia > Hydrogenedentales > VFKU01. The sequence continues at coordinate 15,700 of CAYUZD010000003.1, read as the reverse complement.
CCGGCAACGCGCCGGACCAGCAGCCGCCCGTGACGCCGTCCGCGGCGCCGGGGTCGCCGATCCGGCCCAGCGGCGAGAGGGAGTCGCTCAATCGATGAGTTCGATTCTCGACGCGCTGAACAAGCTTGAGCAGGAGAAGGCGCAGGCCCGCCGCGAGCAGGAAGACGCTGGCGATCCGGTGAACGCCGCGCACGATCTCGTCGGGCGCAGCGTGTTGCGCGATCGCGTCACGGTCCGCATATCGCCCGCGACGGTGCTAATCTCCGGCGGTGCGATACTTATCGCGCTGATCGCGATCGCCATCACGCTTGCGATCCTGGTGTTCTCGCCGGAGACCCCAACCCAAGTCGCGACTGCACCAGGGACAAATTCAACGCCGAATGCCACGCCTCCCGCGACCGGCCCCGAGACGACCACGTCTGGATCCGAGATGGTGCTGCTGGATGCGCCCCAACCGACGCCGATGCCCGCGCAGGTGCAGTCGGCACCGCCGAGACTGGCCGCGCCGGAACCATCCGCCGCGGCGCCGGCATCACAACCTGCAACAACTCAGACGACCGCTGCCGCGACGACTCAAGCCGCCAGCGCGCCGGTTCAACAGAGCGCGCCGGCTCCATCGCCGAACGTGGCCGCGCCGCAGCCGACGGTGGCAGCGCCTGCCCCGAAGCAGGAGCCTCCCGCTATTGCGGGGCCAGTCTCCACCGAACCAACGGTGCTAGAGCCGGTCGCCGTAGAGCCCGAGCCCGAACCGGTGCGCGTTGCGCGGCGCACGGAACCGGCGGAGCCGCGGCCGGGCCGCACACTGCCGGCGGCGGGCGCGCAATCGACGCGCGTGCCCGAACCCGAGGACCTGAGCTCGCTTCCCGTGCTGACGCCGGCCGACATTGCGCAGTATGGCCTCGTCCAACTCAAGATCAACATGCCGACGCCGTCCGGGCCGCGCAATCCGCAAGGGTCGGCGGTGTTGACGGTCCGCGAGGAGGCCTCGGACGGCAGCGTCGTGACGAACACGATGAAGTTTTACGAGAACCAGCGAATCCAATCGACGCAGTTGCGCCTCTTCAAGGTCGAGGCGACCGCGGTCGGTATCGAAGACATGCGTTCCGGGCAGCGTTACCGGCTGCCGTTCTGACGCCGCGGTTTTCCGCCGCCGTTCCCGTTCGAGGCGTCGCGCAGCGCGGTCACTTCCTCGCGGCTGAGATAGCGCCACTCGCCGGGCCGCAGGTTCTCCGCGGAGATGCCGCCGAACGACACGCGGTGCAGATCGCGCACGGTGTGCCCGACGGCCGCGCACATGCGCTTGACCATGCGCTTGCGCCC
>CAYUZD010000003.1:0-14280 GCA_964449475.1 uncultured Nitrospirales bacterium | reverse complement strand
GCGCGGATGAGGTCCTCGCACTTGCGCCGCGAGGCGACGCCGCAGTCTGCCAGATACTTTTGAAGTCGAACGGGCACGTCTTGTCCGATGAACGCCGCCATCCCGGCGGGATTTTGTTGGCCGCGCCGCCCAATCGGGCGCGGCATCAGACCATCTCGCGCAGCTCCTCGATCGTCGGCATCTCGTCGATGCTCCGCAATCCGAAGTGCAACAGAAACTCGTCCGTCGTGCGGTAGAGCCGTGGCCGGCCGGGCACGTCCGCCACGCCGACCGCCTTGATCAGCCGCCGCTCCTGCAACAGGTTGAACGCGTGTGAGACGCTGACGCCGCGGATCGATTCGACGTCCGGCCGCGTGACCGGCTGGCGGTAGGCGATGATTGCGAGCGTCTCGAGCACGGCCTTCGACAGCTTGTTCTTCTTCTTGAGCTGGAACAGGCGCCGGATGTAGGGCGCGAACTTGCCCTCCGTCGTCAACTGGAACCCACCCGCGATGTCTCGCATCCGGAACGGCACGCCGGACTTGTCGATCTCCGAGTTTAGCTCGCCGAGCAGCGTCTCGACGATGTCTTCGTCAACGTCGTCGCCGAGCGATTCGGCGAGCCGCTCGATGCTCAGCGGCCGATCGCTCGCAAACAGCAGCGCGTAGATCGCGCGCTTCGTGTCGTCGCGCGAGAGCGCCTCGACCACCTCGAGTTCTTCACCCTCGGCGGTGTCGCCGTTGCCGTTCACCTCTTCAGGGACGGCGTCCTCCTGCTTTGCGCGGCGCGATTTCGCCACTTACCGGCCCCCGGCCGCGGCGGGATGCGCGGGCTCAAGCGTCTTGCCGCACAGTTCGACCAGCGGACGAATCTCGTCCATCAACTGTTGGAATTTTTCCGGCTTGAGTGATTGCGCGCCGTCGGAAAACGCTTCCGCCGGCCGCGGGTGCACTTCGATCATGAGGCCGTGCGCCCCGGCGACCACGGACGCCTTCGCCATCGGCGCGACGTATTCCCAGTGACCCGTGCCGTGGCTCGGATCGGCGATCACGGGCACGTGCGACAGCTTGCGCACGACGGGGATCGCCGAGAGGTCGAACGTGTTGCGCGTTTCCGTCTCGAAGGTGCGAATGCCGCGCTCGCAGACCATCACCATCCGGTTGCCTTCGGACATGATGTACTCGGCAGACATGAGCCATTCGTTGATCGTGGACATCATGCCGCGCTTGAGGAACACCGGCTTGCGCGTCCGGCCGACGGCCAGCAACAGCCCGTAATTCTGCATGTTCCTCGCGCCAATTTGTAGGATGTCCGCGTACTCCGCCACGAGCGGCACCTGCTCCGGCGACATCACCTCGGTGATAAACGGCATCCCGGTCGTTTCCGAGGCCTCCTTGAGGAGTTTCAGGCCGGCTTCGGCCATGCCCTGGAAGCTGTAGGGCGACGTGCGCGGCTTGTAGGCGCCGCCGCGCAGGATGTGCGCGCCCGCTTCCTTCACCACGTGCGCGGATTCCATGATCTGGTCGCGCGACTCGACCGAGCACGGCCCCGCCATGACGACGAACTGGTTGCCGCCGATCGTGTGCGGGCCGACCGGGATGACCGAGTCTTCCTTCCGCGCTTCCCGGCCCGCGAGCTTGTAGGATTTCAGAATGGGGAAGACGCTCTCGACATACGGGAGCGACTCGAGCTGTTGCAGGCGATGTTTCTCGCGCTCATCGCCAATGGCCGCGATCACGGTCCGCTCGACGCCCTCGATGAGGTGTGCGCGGTAGCCGAGTTCCTCGACCTTCTTGGCGACCAGCTCGATGTCCTCCTTCTTCCTGGAGGCCATCACAATGACCATGGAACTGCTCCTCGACGTGCGGGTGGTGCACCCGGATGCGGCCCGGTAAACGACGCTGTCCGGACCGAACGCGGAGTATAGCCCCCGAACGGAAATCGTTGCAATGGGAACGGGGCCGGTTGTGTCCCTGGAAAGCCTAAATGAAGTGACGGCGGGGCCGATCGGCCCCGCCGCGCTCCACATTGGCGTTGTGCTTGGCCCGGCCGGTAAAATTCCACCCGCTGGACCGTTCGCCAGCCTCGGGGGTCGGGGCCCGCATCACGTGGCAACCGCATATCTGGTCGAAGAATCCGACACGCAGGGCGTCTCGCGCGTGCCCGTTGGCGAGGGGATCGTCATCGGCCGCACGAGTGACTGCGGTTTCGTGATCCAGGACGCGGCCGCGTCCCGCCGGCACATGGAAATCGCGCTGCGGGGCCGGGACTACATCTGGCGCGACCTTGACAGTACGAATGGCGTGTTCATCAATGACCACAAGCTGACGACGGGCACGCTCGCGCCCGGCGACAAGATACGAATCGGTTCGACCACGATCGTGTTCGAGATGGCCGACGCCGCGGCGGAGAACGGTCCGGATACCGAGCGGCTGATGATCAACAGCGAGTTCCTCCGGAAGATCGAGGCGGGACAGAAGGACGACAAGCTCTCGAACGCGGACGTGTTGCTGGACGCGGTCTACGCGGTGATGAACGCGGTGTCTTCGAACTACGATCCGTGCGGGCTCGTGGACCGGATCCTTCAAACGACGATCAAGGCGATCGGCGGGCAGCGCGGCGCGGTGTTTTTCGCCGGCGACGACCACACGCTGCGGGCGTGCCCCATATGCGGTGATGTGCACGTCATCGAAAACGGCGAGCTGAAACACGCGGATCTCGACGCGATCCGGATCAGCCACACGGCCGCGCGCCGTGTGCTCGTGGCGAGCGAGAGCGTGCTCATTCGAGACGCCGCGCACGAAAAAGAATTCGAGGCGCAGGAGAGCATCATGATGCTGGCGCTGCGCTCGATCATTTGCGTGCCGCTGCGCGGGAAATACGGCAACCTGGGCATTCTCTACATCGACACGAACAAACCCGGCGCGGCGTACACGAACGCGCACCTTCTGTTGACGACGGCCGTTGGCAACAGCGCGGGACTCGCGCTCGAGAACGCGCGCATGCACCAGGAGATCCTGCAGAAACAACGCACCGACCAGGAACTCGCCTTCGCGGCGAACATTCAGGAGGGGTTCCTGGTCAACGAATGGCCGCAGACCGACGAGCGATACCAGGTTTTCGGCGAGACGCGGCCGGCAAAGGTGATGGGCGGCGACTTTTACGACTACCTGCCGCTGCCGTCGGGCCGCGTCGGGTTGTTGATCGGCGACGTTTCGGGCAAGGGCGTGCCCGCTGCGCTCACGATGGCGCAGATCCTGGCGGAGTTTCGCGTCCACGCGTCGATGGAGAAGACGCCCGTGGACGTGATGCGTGCGATGAACCTCGCGATGTGCGCGCGGACGCAGCGGGGCATGTTCTGCACGGTCTACTATGCCGTGTTCGACCCGGCGACCGGCAACGTCGCGTGCGCGAACGCGGGGCACCATCCCGCGCTGTGCGTGCGGCGCCATGGCACGGACGTGCTGGGACCGCCCACCGGCCCGCCGATTGGGATTTTCGAGGACGCGACGTGGGAAGAGGGGCACTACCACCTCGAACCGGCGGACACGCTGATTCTGTACACGGACGGCATCGTCGAGGCGCGCGGCGGCAGCCCGTCGAAACTGCCGGAGTCGGGCGTCGAGGAGTACGGGCTCGATTCGCTGCGCGGCCTCTCGGAAGACCTGCGCGGCGAGCCGCCGGGCGTTGTGGTGCGCGAGATCCTGCGCGACGTCGATCGGTACTGTGAGCCGCTGACGGCGCACGACGACTGCACGCTGCTCGCGGTGAGGCGCGCCGGATGAATCCCCGCGAAATTATCGTCGAGGTGGCGGCGGACCCGCGGCTGCTGGGCACGGTGCGCGGCATGGTGCGTTCGTACCTCGCCGAGGCGGGGTTCAATCGCGAACGGATGGACGAAGTGGTGTTGGGCGTTGACGAAGCGTGCACCAACGCCATTCGCCACGGCTGCCGCGGCTGCGAGGAACTGACGTTTCGCATCACGTTCCGGACGGACGACGACTGGGTCGAGATCCAACTGGTCGATTCGGGCGAGCCCGCGCCGCCGGAGGCCTTCGAACGCAAACCGATCGCCCCGCCGCCGGACGTGTCGCAGTTGCAGCCGGGCGGGCTGGGCGTCCATCTTATTTATGAAGTGTTCGATGAAGTATCGTTCCAGTCGGGCCCGGACATCGGGAATTGCGTTACCATGCGGCTCAGGCGGCCGCGGCACACGGGCCGGATCGGCCTGCGCGACGACGCGTAGAAAGGGAACGGGACGTGGATCTGCAATCGGGCGACCGCGGCGCATGGCGCGTGATCGCGGTCAAGGGCGAAGTTGACTTGAATACGTCGCCCAAACTGCGCAAGGCCGTCCTCGATGGGATAGACGACCATGCGCTGGTCGCCGTGGATCTCGTTGCCGCGAGTTACATGGACAGTTCGGGCGTCGCGACGCTCGTCGAAGGCCTGAAGCGTGCGTCGGAGAAGAAGAGGACGTTTGCGTTGTTCCGGCCGAGCACCGCGGTGACCAAGGTGCTGCAACTGGCCCGGTTGGACGCGCTGTTCGATATCAGGGATAATCTGGACGGGACGTGAGCGGGTTCGCGGCCCACGGGGGAAGGCCAGCGGGATGACCGCCATCATCGGATACGCGGGGCGCGGCGCGATCGCCGTGTTTCGCGCGTTCATCGACGTGTCGGTCCTGATGGTTGACACGATCGAGTGGCTCTTGGTCGCGCCGTTCCGCGGGCGCGGGATCCGGTTCAAGGCCGCCGTCACACAGTTCGTCGAGGTCGGGTTCAACGCGATCCCCATCGTCGCGCTGATCTGCCTGCTGATGGGCGCGATCCTCGCGATGCAGTCGCAATACCAGCTCGAGCGTTTCGGCGTGGACTACCTCGTGCCGGATCTCGTTGCGGTCGCGGCGATGCGCGAGCTCAGCCCGCTGATGGCCGCGATCTTGATCACAGGCCGCAGCGGGTCGGCGTTTACGGCCGAGATCGGCACGATGAAGGTGTCCGAGGAGGTCGACGCGCTGGACGTCATGGGCCTGAACCCGATCAAGTACCTCGTCGTCCCGAAGTTCCTCGGCACGATTCTCGCCGTGCCCATGGTCACGCTCGTCGCGACCTTCATGATGATCGCCGGTGGCTTTCTGCTCAGCACGCAGTACATCGGCCAGGACGTGTCCACGTACATCCAGCGCAGCGCGGACTCCTTCTCGTGGAACGATTTCCTTAACGGTATGACCAAGAGCGTCTTCTTCGCGATGACGATTTGCTGGGTCGGCGTGTATCGCGGGTTCCAGACGGAGGGCGGCGCGGGGGAAGTCGGCAAGATGACGACTTCGTCCGTCGTGACGTCCATTTTCATGATCATCATCGTTGACGTTATCTTCACGTACCTCTTCTTCGCGGTGAAATGACGAACGACGCGATGGCCTCCGCCCAATCCGAAAACCTCATCGAAGTACGGGACTTGGTCGTGAAGTTCGGCGAACGCACCGTGCTGGACGGGCTCTCGTTCGACATCCGCCGCGGCGAGACGTTCGTCATCCTCGGGGGCAGCGGATCGGGCAAGACGACGCTGCTGCGCAACCTGGTCGGGTTGTTGCGGCCGCACGCGGGCACGATCATGTTCGACGGGACCGATTTCACGCTGATGACGGACACGGAACGGCTCGAGGCGCGCAAGCGCATGGGGATGTGCTTCCAGGGGTCGGCGCTGTTCGGGTCGATGACGGTGGGCGAGAACGTCTCGTTGCCGCTGCACGAACACACGAAACTCGAACCGTCCACCATCGACATCATGGTCAAGATCAAACTCGAACTGGTCGGATTGGGCGGATTCGAGAACTACCTGCCGTCCGAACTCAGCGGCGGCATGAAGAAGCGCGCCGGGCTGGCCCGCGCGATGGCGATGGACCCGCAAGTCATTTTTTACGACGAACCGTCGGCCGGGCTGGACCCGATCGTGGCCGCCGGGCTGGATGTGTTGATTTGCAAGATGAAACAGACGTTTGGGCTGACGAGCGTCATCGTGACGCACGAACTTCCGAGCGTCGAGGTGGTCGCCGACCGTGTCCTGATGCTCTACCGGGGCAGCGTGGTGGCGCTGGGCACGCTCGATGAGGTTAAACGTGTCGATCATCCATACGTCCGCCAGTTTTTCGAGCGCCGCGCCAATGTCGAGTCCGCCGACGAGGACGCCTATATCCAATCGCTCACCGGGGGCGTTAAACTAAAGGCGAAGCGCCAGGGGGGATTCTGATCGCATGCCCGTCGAACGCAAGAGTTTCACCGGCACGGAAATCCGCGCGGGCCTGATGGTCCTGCTCAGCGGCGCGATCCTGCTCGTGTTTATCGGCGCCGTGCTGCGGTACCGGATCCCGGGCGAGTCGAAGACGTTCCACGTGTCGATGGCGGACATCGGAGGATTGGATCGCGCGGCGGAGGTCCGCTTTGGCGGGATGGTGGTCGGTCGCGTGACGAACATCGGGCCGGACCCGGCCAATCACACGCGCATGGTCGTGACCGCGGAAGTCGAGCGGGACGTGCCGGTGAACACGGCGAGCACGGCGTACGCGGGGCAGATCACGCTCACGTCGGAGAAACACCTGGAGATCACGACCGGCGCGCCCGAGGCCACGTTACTCGAGGACGGGGCGAACATCCCCGCGAGTGCGGGCGGCGGCGGCATGTTCGGCGATCTGACGGCGCTCACGGCCAGCCTCGATCGGCTGCTGGCCGATGTCACGCTGTTGCTCGGCGTCTCGGACCGCGAGGGCAAGACGGTCTTTATCGAGGGCGAATCGCGCACCGTCGCGGACTTGTTCAACACGCTCGACGATACGCTGACGGACCTGCGCGTCGTCGTCGGCGTGGTGGACGAGCATGGCGACGTGGTGGCGGTCGAGGATCGCAAGACGCTGACCGAGATCATGGACAATCTCGACGGTGCCGTGACGGAAGGCCAGGCGCTGCTCACCGACGTGCGCGACGTGCTCGCCGAGAACCGCGAAGGCATCACCGAGGTGCTCGATGCGGTCAAGAAGGTTGGCGCGTCGGCAGACAGCCTCGTCACCAATCTTGACGAGATGATCGCGGAAAACCGAGAGTCCATTGACAAGACGCTCGCGGGCGCGGGCGAGGCGATGGAGAAGATCAACGTGCTGATGGTGGACATGCAGGCGCTCGTCGCGTCGTTGCAGGAAATCATGGAGCGGAACAGCCCGGAATTCGACGAGCTGTTCAGCACGCTGAACGACACGCTACGCAATCTAGAGGAACTGACCCGCATGCTCGCGGATCAGCCGCAATCGATCATCCGCGGCCGCGAACCGGTCGGGCGGCCGTAACCAAACCGAAAGGGACACCCGCATGCACCTTCGCTGGATCGCGCTCCTGCTCACGCCGATGTTCGCCGCCTGCGCATCCGTCCCGCTTTACCGTTACTACACGCTCGACATGAGCCCGCGCGCGGGCATCGACGCGCCGATCGCGGTCGAGTCCGTCCGCATCAGCGTCAACCAGGCGCTCGCACGGCCTGAAATACTTGTGCGCACGTCGCCGACGAAGATTGAGTACTACGCGCTGGACCGCTGGGCGGGTGGATTAGACGAACAGCTCGACGAGAAGCTCAAGACCGAATTCGGGAACCCCGGCCCGGACCCGATTCGCCTGCGCGTCGATGGCGCGCTGATGGCGTTCGAGCAGGTGGACACGCCGGCCGGCGCGGAGGTCCGCGTCAAGCTCGATCTTTCGGTCGAAGCTCGCGGCAGACAAACCGTCCAGTTTACGAAGTTGTATTACAATTCCCAGCCGGCCTCCGCGTCGGGTGCGGACGCCGTGGTCGAAGCGCTCTCCCGCGCAGTTGAGGCGATCGCCGTGGAAATGGCGGCGGACGTCCAGCGGTACGCGGCTGCGGCGCCCGCAGCGCCGTCCAATTGACCGTTTTGGTCCGATGGGGCGCGCGGACCGGCGCATTCTGAGTTAGAATCGAGGCCATGACCCTTCCCGACGCCAAGGCGGAGCGGCTCACCGAGTTCGAGCGCGCCGTCTGTTACGACACGCTGCCGCACGTCTCGCGCCCGCTGACGTTTCGCGCGGTCGTTCTGTATGCGCTCGCGCTGATCCTCTCGTTTCTCGCGATGGCGTACGGCGTGCGCGCGGACATCGCGGCGTGGAAGACGTGGGGGACGGCCGCGTTCGCGGCGGTTGTCGTGGCCGGGATCGTGGGCTTCGTGTACCGCGCGCTGTTCATGGCCGTCCGTCAACGCGCGGCCCTCGCGCAGGCCGAGGAGATGCCCAACGTCGAGTCCGGGTTCGACGCGCTTCCCGATCCGTTCGCGGGGCACGCACTCCTGCGCTACTACCGCGTGGGGGACGCCGACACCAAGGTAATCACAGGCAATCGGGGCGAAACCGTCTACACCGCCGCGCGCACCGGCGCGCACGACTGGGAGGTGCGCGACCCCGCGGGCGAACTCGTCTTCACCGTCCAGGCGTCATGTCCTCCCCGGAGTTTCAGTTTTGACTGGGGCATGCCGAGCCAGTTCCGCGTGCAGCGGAATGGCGAGACCATCGCCGAGATCGAGCGGCTCTTCAGTTTCGGCGCGGGGCGCATCGACATCCGCAATCTGCGATCGCGCGAGACGATCCACTTTCACGACGGTGGATTGTTCGACAAGGACGCGCTGATCGGCCGCATCTACGACCTGCGCAACTACCTCTATCTCGACGTACGTCACGCGCAGCTTGACGACGCGATTCTCGCGTTCTACGTGGCGATGTTGTCCTGACCAAGGGGTCGGATCCCGGATCGTTGGCAAGACGCAGCTCTTCCTATATCCTATATCTAGTCGGTAGCGGAATCTTCACCCAACCCCTTGTTCCCGGACACAACCCGTGCTACTATAAGCGGACGTTAACGCATTCTGTGGGCGCTCAGCCGGTTTCGGGGGAAACGGGCCGGCGGAGCGGGTGCCGGGAGTATCGAATCGCGTGCTGCCGAATCGGGGGATTCTCGCCGCTTTCTTTCTGTTCGCCGGGGTGTGCGCGGCACCGTCGCATGCGGCCGAGGTCATTCGCCGGCCGATCGAAACGGGCATCTATGCGCTCGCGCGGGACGGCGGTGCGGTTGGTCTGGAGGTCATCCTCCCGCAGTCCGCGAACGCGCAGCGCGTGCTCGCGAAGTACCTCGCGAACGAAGCCGAGTGGACACAGTACCGCGGCCGGCTCAACTCCTTCATCCCGATCACCAAACTCAAAGCGCAGTACCAGCGCCAGGTATTGCTCGCCGTGTTCGAGCGCGACGCGGTCGATGCGCAGGGCTGGTGGCACCAGGTCATGTTCAGCAGCGAGACGACGTGGACGATTTGCGCGCTGATCACGGGGAACGGTTCGAACCATCAGCGCATCATGGCGCATCCGGCGAACGACGGGCTGCCCTCGACGCTGCACCGGGGCGACGTGGTCCTCATTCCGATCGCGTCGCTGCCCCGGAACTTCACGCAGGCGACGCCCGATCGCATGGTGCCGCGCGCGGCGGTTGAGGAACCGGCTCTCGAACTCGCGGCGCTGACCGAGGGGCTGCGGTACGGCTCGGACGGGCAGGGTGCATACGCCGCGTACGCGATCAAGAAAGGCGAATCACTCTACAGCTCCGTCGTCGTGCGGTTCACGGACATTCACGACAACGCGGACATCCTCGCCGCATGCGAACGGATTGCGCGCCGCAGCAGCATTCGCGACGTGACCGACATCGACACCGGCCGCACAATTCTCATACCGCTGGACATGATTTCCGCGCGATATCAGCCGCGCGGCACGGCTGAGCGCGACAGCTACGAGGCCACGATCCGCGAAGCGGAACGCCTGCGCGGCGGCCAGGGCCAGTCGCGCGACCTCGCGGGTGTCGTGATCATTCTGGATCCGGGACACGGCGGCAGCGATCCCGGCACGCGCCACACGCGCAACGGCCTGTACGAGGACGAGATCAATTACGACATCATGTGCCGCATCAAGGTATTGCTGGAGATGGAGACCTCGGCGCGCGTCCACGTCACGATGGTGGATCGCAGCCAGGGGTTCCTGCCGACAAACGCGTCCCGGTTCGATCCCGACACCGACGAAGAATTGTTAACGACGCCGCGCCACAAGAACGACATCAGCGCGGACGTCTCGGTCAACCTGCGGTGGATGCTGGTCAACTCGATCTACGATCGCGAAGTCAAGGCAGGTGTGAATCCGAACAAGATAGTGTTCACGAGCATCCACACGGACAGCATCTACAACGAGAAGATCCGCGGCGCGATGGTGTACGTGCCGGGGGCGCGCTACCGGAACAATTCCGAGGCGCGCAATGGCGCGACCTACGGCCGGTACCAGGAAGGCCGCACGCACAATCGATTCACGTCAACGGCCTCGGAACGTACGCGCGACGAGGCGCTCTCGCGAAATCTCGCGTCTACCGTTCTGGCCGAACTCGGCCGCGCGCGCGTCAAGCGGCACGACAACGGCGACCCAATCAGGAACGTCGTCATTCGCAGCAAGAACGAGAGCTGGGTCCCGGGCGTCATCCGAAACGCCAAAGTTCCGACCAAGATCCTCGTTGAGACCGCGAACATCAACAATCCGATCGACCGTGAACGTCTCGCAGACCCGGCCTGGCGGCAGACCTTTGCCGAGGCCTATGTCGACGCGCTGAAGCGGTACTACGGTTCGGAAGTGAAGACCCGCGTGGCCAGCCGGGGCGGCGGCGACTGACCGCAGCCGGCCCTTGTATCCCGGCGTCACCGGTACTATACTTCCGCGTAGGGGGAATTGTGGTTTATCGCGCCTGGGGAGCGGTCCCATGCGCGTGCTGCAATTGTTGACAACACATGCGGGGGAGACCAGTCATGAGCCACGCGGCTAAATTGGTGGGGGACGTGGGCATGAGCCGGGACGAACGTTCGATGCTGTTGGGCAGTCGAGGCGACGCCGGCGAGCCCAACAAACAACTGCTCGGAGTCCTCGGACAAATTCGCGACATCGCCGAGGCCGTCGTGGACGGACGCGCGGGCGCGCTCTGGACCGACGAGGCGATGAACCAGCTCATCGGCGGGGTCGAGATGGGCCTCGCGCAGGGCTGGAACGAAGTCGTCGATGCATTCACCGACGCCGGACGCGTTTTGCAGTCCTATGAGGCGGGCGGCCGTGCCGAGGACGGCACGCTCTATCTCATTGACGCGTACGATCTGTTGTGTACTCTGGTCTCCGATTCGATGAGCGGCAACATTCAGGCGAAGAACGTCGAGAAGTGGCGCGCGAGGTACGCCGAGGAAGTTTCCACCTTGCAGGCGTCCGGCCTCGAACTCGTCAGCGACGATTACGAGAGCGAGGAGGCCGTAGCCGATTCGCCGTTCGACATGCCCGATCCGGCGGCCTCGAACATCGTCAAGCTCCGTCCACAGGACGACCTGCCGAGTCTCGACGAACTGCCGCCGCTCGACAGCGTGATCTCTCGCGGTGCGAAGACGGCCACGCCGCAAAAGGCGCCCGCTCCCGCGCCGAAGGCCGCCGCGCCGTTGCGCGTTGCGAAGTCGCCGATCGAAGTGGCGCGCGAGGCGGAACTCGCGGAACAGAACCGGCGCAACGCCGCGGCCGCGATGGAGCAGGCGGAGATCGCCGCGGCGTCGGGCAAAGGCGTGCAGCCGTCGCAGACGATCGTCGAGTTTGTCGATCGTATTTGCGAGGAACTCGCGGGTCTCTCGCAACATTCGGCCGATGAACGCGTGCTCTCGCTCGAGATGATCCAGGGCGGCGTCGCCGCGCTCAAGCGCGAGGCGATGAAAGACAGCCTGCGGCCGTCAGCCGAGTTGTGCGACGAGATGATGAAGGCGTGCCTCTTTGTCAGCCAGGCAAACGACAAGCTTGACGAACGATTCACCGATTTGGCGTTCGGTTTCTGCGGCGTGTATGTCGAGGCGATGAATACTCCGGACAGCGAAAACGTCATGGAATGGCGCGCGGAATGCATCTCGCTGGTCGAGGAATGGGCCGAATCCGAGGCGGCGCCGGCGGAATCTACCGAGGAACTTGGGGCGATCAAGGACGAGGCGGTCATCGCCGAACCTCCCGCCACCCCGGCGCCGGCCGCCAAGCCGGTCCAGGCGGAAATCGTGGAAGTTGCCGCGCCGAAGCCCGCACCCGCGCCTATGAATCTCGCTCCGGCGCCCGCGCCCGTCGCGAAGGCGACACCCGCGCCGACTGCGACCGTCGTATCGTCCGCGCCGGCGGCGCCCAAGCTCTCGACGCAGGGTCTGCAGTCCGCCGATCTCTTTGCGCGCGCGCAGGAGGCGCTCGCGCGCGGTGACGGCGAAGCCGCGAAGGTGCTCGCGCTGCAAGCGGCGGCGATGATCGCGGAGACGGAAGTCGACAAGGCCGAGACGCGCCTGCGCGACGCCGAGCTGCGGCTCAAGGCGAATGTCAGCGCGACTGAGGAAGCGCGGAGCGAGGTCAAGCACACCGAGAAGCTCGTGATGAACGCCGCGTCGGACGTTGCGGCGGGCGAGACGAACCTCGGCATCGCGAAGAGCCAGACGGCGAAGATGCTGCACGAGTTGCAGGAGTCGCAGGCGGAGGTTGCCGAAATCGATCGGCAGATAGCCGAGTTGATGGCACGCCGCGAGGAACAGTTGCGGGACGTCGACACGCGCAAGATTCGCGTCGAGGAAGCCAAGGGCATCGAGACATCTGCTGAAGGCCAGCTCGATACGTTGCGCGATTCCGAGCGCGAGTCCCGGAAGTCGCTCGAAGCCGGGCGCCAGCGCGTCAAGGACCACCAGCGCATCACGGCCGAGATCGAGACCGAGATGGAGCGCGCGCGCGAAACGCTCAGCCGCCAGCGCGGCTCGCTCGCCGACATCATGCAGACGATCAACCGCCCCGAGCCCATCAAGACCAGTGGCACAGACGGCGAAGGCGATTCGCTGCTGTTTTAGGGCCGGAGCACGGAGCGGGAAGCACGAAGCGCGAAGTAACCGCCTTGGGGAAGGCGGAACGGGGGAGAGGCAGGCGTGCGCGGTAAAAGCGAGATCGTCGGGGCCGTCGATTTTGGATCGCGCGAAGTGCGCGTGTTGATTGCGCGGAAAGACGGCGACGGCACGGTACAGGTCATCGGCCACGGCGCGGCGCCCAGTCACGGGTGCGTGTCGCAGGGCGTCATCCAGGACCTTAGCGCGGCGCAGGCGTGCCTCCGGTCGGCTTTGCGCGACGCCGAAGCCGAGGCGCGCCTTAAGGTAATGACGCTGTTCTGCGGCATCAACGGCCGCAACGTCGAGACGTTCATTCGCGAGGGGGAAATCCCGCTCGAAAACGAGGTCGTTGAACAGCAGAACATGGACGACGCGCTCGATCTCGCGTCCAAGAACATCACCGAGCAGGGCAAGCGCATCGTCTCGTCGCTCATTGCGCAGGAGTGGTTCGTAGACGACCTGCGCGTCATCGACCCGATCAACATTACGGGCCGGATGCTGAAGACGCGGGTGCATTTCGCGCGTATTCCGTCCGTGATCGAGGACAACATCGCGATGTGCGTCGAGTCGCAGCGGCGCGACCTCGAGGACATCGTGTTCATGCCGCTTGCCGCGGCGCTGGGCTGCCTCACGCCCGAAGACCGCGAACTCGGCGTCGCGGTGCTGGACATGGGCCGCATGACGACCGGCCTGAGCGTGTTCCGGGACCGCCGCATTCATGGCACGTGCACGTTCGAGTGGGGCGGCTATCACCTCACGCGCGACGTCGCGGCCGGGCTGCACGTGTCGTTCGAGGAGGCCGACGAACTCATTCTCGAATACGGCATCGCCGACGGCACGGTCGGAATCGAGGACGACGCGGACGCGCGCGGCCGCAAGGGCAAGGACATGCAGATCAAGCTCAAGACGGCCGTGCACGGCGCGCCGACGGTCGTCGATCGCGAGGAGCTCGACCTCATCGTCTACGAGCGCGCGAAGGAACTGATGACCAAGGTGCGCCAGTACCTGCACAAGATGGGCTTCGACCGGCACCTCGTGCGCGGCGTTCTGCTCACGGGCGGCTGCGCGTCGATCAAGAACACCGTCCGGCTCGCGGAGACCGTGTTTCAGGCGCCCGTGCGCATCGGTATCCCGCTCGGCGTCGAGATCATCCCCGCCGACGCGCGCGGCCCCGAATACAGCGGTGCCGTCGGCCTCATCAAACACGGCCTCGAGTATCGCGCGGCGGTCCGCGACGGCCGCCTCGGCCTCACCGGCCCGGTCGCCCGCCGCGCCCGCCAAATCGGCGAAGCGCTGTTGCG
>CAYUZD010000002.1:0-34771 GCA_964449475.1 uncultured Nitrospirales bacterium | reverse complement strand
TACACCATCGACCGGCTCGACCTCGACGACCGCAAGGCCTACGCGCGGCCGGTCGAGACGGACTACTACACGGACGCACAGATCAAGGTGGACCTGAAGCCGATCGACGTGTTTCAGGAGGAGCAGCGCGGCGGCGCGGACATCCGGCACGGCGAGCTGAGCGTCACCTGGCTGCCGACGATGTACAAGAAGATCAAACTCGGGACGCTGGAAAACGTCGGCTTCGGCGAGATTCATCTGCCCGAGAGCACGATGCACACCACCGCGTACTGGATTGAGTTCCCCGAGGACACCGCCGAGCGCGTCGGGCTCTCGCAGGACGATGTCGGCGGGGCGCTCGCGGCGCTGGCGAATGCGTTGCGGCAAGTCGCGCCGGTGCAGGTGCTCTGCGACCTGACGGACATTCGCGCGTATTCGCACCTCAAGTCGCCGTTCTCGGACAAGCCCGCCGTTTCGCTATACGAGTCCTACCCCGGCGGCGTAGGATTCAGCGAGAAGCTGTTCACGCACCACACAAGGCTGCTCGAGTCCGCGGTGTCGCTGCTCAGCGCGTGCGGCTGCAAGCATGGGTGTCCGAGTTGCGTCGGCTCGGCGCTCGAGACAGGCGAATTCGCCAAGTCGGGCGCGCTCACTCTCGCGCGCATGGCACTGGGGCTGGAGGTCCCGCGGGCCGAGGCGAAGAAGGAAGCGGTGTAGTCTCATTCAATGTCCGACCAGGCCGCGAAAATCGCGCAGCTTCGCGCGTTGCTGAATACGCCCGGGGTCATCTCCGGCGAGGCGTTCCGGTCGCGGCATGCCGACGTCGAGGCACAGCGCGCAGAGGGCGAGTTCGAGGTGGACCGCGTCGTCCACGGCGAACTCATCGGCGGCGTGGAGAGCGGTTTCTATCTGGTGCGGCAGGAGTTTCCGCTCGAGCACCGGCACGGCCTGACTCCCCTCGGCTCCGCGCTCGAGGCGCACGCGCGGCACATCGCCGTCTCCGCGGCGGACGCGGAACTGGGCGCGTTCGACCCGCGCACAGCGATCTTCGTGGACACCGAGACGACGGGCCTCATGGGCGGCACGGGCACGGTCCTGTTCCTCGTCGGCGTCGGGTATTTCACGGACGATTGTTTCCGGCTCGATCAGTGTTTCATGCGCGACTACGACGACGAGGAGCCGATGCTCGCGTTCCTCGACGAGATCTTCTCCCGCGCGCAAACGCTGGTGAGCTACAACGGCAAGACCTTCGACCTGCCGCTCCTGCGCACACGCTTCATCACGAACCGCATCCCGTTCCGCCTCGAACGCGCGATGCACTTCGACCTCGTCCACGCCGCGCGCCGGTTCTGGCGCAAGCGCCTGCGCGATTGCAGCCTCGGCAACGTCGAGCGCGAAATCATGGGCATCCGCCGTGTCGGCGACGTCGAGGGGCACCTCATCCCGCAATTGTGGTTGTCGTACCTCCGAACACGCGACGCGCGGCCGCTCGAGTCCGTGTTCTACCACCACAAGATGGACATCCTCTCGCTCGTCGCGCTGACGGGACTGCTGTCGCAGAAGCTCGACACGCCGGACGGCCGCGGCTTCGAGCACCACGAGGACCGCGTCTCGCTGCTCAAGCTGCACTTCCGCCAGAAGAACTACGACGAAGTCGTCAAGCTCGCCGCGCACATCGAGGACGAGATCGAGAATGACGAATTGCTCGCCGAGTGTCTCGAAATCACCGCGCGCAGCGCCAGGAAAGTCCAGGATCTCGACCGGATGGAGTCCGCCTGGCGCCGGCTCGCCGACCTCATGCCCTACCGCTGCGACGCGCGGAACGAGCTCGCCAAGTTCTACGAGAACGGCCGCCGCGACCTCTTCGCCGCCGAACGCGAATGCGTCGACACCCTCAAGTACCTCGAGACCCGCCAGGCCCTCGGCCGCATCGTCGACCCCGCCGACCGCGCCACCTTCGAGCGCCGCCTCGAACGAATCCGCAAGAAGCTAAAGAAAGGCGGAGCATTCACCGACGACTGACGGCCGCGCGACGAGCCGACCCGATGCAACGCACCGAAGCGGCGAGCTGCCGCTCCCACCTTAGGGTTGTTCCAGGAGCTTGTACAGGCTTGAGTCGAGTCCGACGATGATTTCCGCGCCGTCGGGCGTCGCCGAGTCGATGACTTCGAGACTCCGGACGAACTCGTAGAACTCGGAATTCGCGCTGAACGTCTCCGCGATGATGCGCAACGCCTCGGCGTCGCCCTCGCCCTCCAGCGTCTGCGCCTTCTCCTTGGCCTGCGCGAGCATGATGGCGACGTCGCGGTCCGTCTCGCCGCGGATGATCGCCGCCTGCCGCTCGCCCTCGGAGAGGTAGCCCTTCGAGATGCGCTCGCGCTCGGCCTGCATGCGCGCGAACACGGCCTGCAGGTTCTCCGGCAGGAGTTCCGCGCGCTTGATCCGTACATCGATGACGCGAATGCCGAACTGCTCGAGCGTCATCGCGTTCGCGCTCTCGGCCACCGCGCGCATGATGTCCTCGCGGCCGCGCTGGAGCTTCTCGAGCATCATCTCGTTCACGATCGTGTCCAGACCCTCCAGCTCCTGCTCGGTCGCGAAATCCGTGAATTCCTTCGTCGTCCGGATGATTTCGATGAGGTCCGTGTTGCCCAACTCGTCGCGCATCTCGGAATAAATGATGTCGTCGAGCCGGTTCTGCGCCTCGTTCACGCTGCGCAGCCGGATGCGGAACAGCAGCGGGTCCTCGATGCGCCACCGCGCGTAGTTGTCCACGATGAGCTGTTTCTTGTCGCGCGTGACGATCGTCTCCGGCTCCGCATCGTACTCGATGAGCGTGTCGGGGAACCGCTCCGGAACGTCGAGGAACGGCATCTTCACGTAGAGTCCGGCGCCCTCGGAGACGCGCAGCCCCTCCGGGCCGGCCGCCTGGATGCGGGCCTTGAGCTCCTCGAAGTTGCGGCCTTCACGCGCGCCGACGATCACGCGCACGGGACGGTTGAACCGCGTGACGACGACCTGTTCGCGCTCGTCCACGATGTAGAATCCGGCGGACAGCATCACGAGGGTGACGACCACCACCAGGAACGCGCCGGCCAAGACCGCGACAGACTTGTTCATCTCAGTTTCCTCCCTGCGTGCCGAAGGTCGCCGGCGCCGGACGCGGCGGAGGGGTCGCGCCACCCGTAAGATTCCGGAAGTTCAGCACGCCCGAATCCTCGTCGATGATCGTGACCTTCACCCGCGGCAGCACGCTGGACATCGTGTCGAGGTACAGCCGCGCGCGCGTGATTTCCGGCGCCGCCGCATACTCGCGCGCCACCGCGCCGAATTTCGATGCCTCGCCGCGGGCCGCCGCGGTCCGCGATTCCTTGTACGCCGTCGCTTCGAGCACGAGCCGCTGCGCCTCGCCCTCCGCCTTGGGCACCTGCTCATTCTGGTAGCCCCGCGCGCGGTTGATGATTTCCTCGCGCTTCTCCCGCGCCGACGCCACCTGCCGAAACGCCTGCTCGACCTCCTTCGGCGGCTTCACGTCCTGGAGCTGCACCGTCTGGATCCGCACGCCGCACTCGTACAAGTCCGCGAGCTCCTGCATCTTCACCGCGATCTCGGTCTGGATTTGGCCCTTGCGCGTGGTCAGCACGTGGTCGATCGGCCGATCACCGATCGCCTGGCGCAGCGCCGCCTCCGCGATGTCCCGAACGGCCATCGTGGCGTCGCGTTCATCAATGAAATTAAAGAGATAGTGCGCCGAATTCGTAATCTTGTATTGGATCACCACCGAACAATTCACCACGTTCTCGTCGCCCGTGAGCATTTGTGCCTCGTGCAACAACTGGTTCGACGTCGAGAAGTCGTCGTACCGCGACTGCCCGCGCGCCTGCGACGAGAATCCGATCTCAATCCGTTTCACCTGCTCCACCTTCGGCAGTTCCACCGTCTGTACCGGCCACGGCCACTTGAAATGCAACCCCGGCGGCGTCGTGCGCGTGTACTTGCCAAACGTGAGTACGACGCCCTCCTCCTCCGGCGCGACGGTGTACATCGGGCCGCCGGTGACCATCCACACCACGAAGAGGAGCCCGACCAACGCGATCGCGATCAGCCGGAAATCCACCTTGATCTCGAATTTCTGCCCCTTCGGACCGATCCACTCTGGCTTGCGCGACATACGGCCCTCCCACGCCTCGACGGTGCCGGCGACGTTCTTAGTACCTGTGGATTCGGATTCTATTCGCCCGCCGCGCGAAATGACAGCGCGCCCGCCGCCGGCGCGATGCCCAACCTTGATCGACGACCCCAAAACGCGCTACGCTAACGCCCCTCTTCGGGGTGTAGCGCAGCCCGGTTAGCGCGCTTCGTTCGGGACGAAGAGGCCGGAGGTTCAAATCCTCTCACCCCGACCATTTGTAAGTCTGACTGAATACGCGAGTTAGCGTATACCCACGTGGGTTGTGGCGCGGTCGTAGCTGGTAACCGCACGCGGATAATTATCCGCGAAGCTACGGAGGCCGCCATGCGCGCGAAGACACGCAAGAAAACCCAGCCCCGTCTCCCCTCCCTTCGGCAGTGCCACGGACGAGGATTCGTCGAACTCGATCGCCAGCGAATCTGCCTCGGCCCATGGAACGCGCGAGAGACACGGCAAGCCTACGAACGAACGATCGCGGAGTGACTGACGAACGGGCGGCGCCTGCCGATTACGCAGACCGCGATGTGGTCCTGCAACCGCCCACTAGTCGGCTCAAGGACGGATCAGTGTCGAAGGTAATCAACTGACGTATTTCCGCCGCAACCAAAGCATTCTAGATCGACGAATCGATTTTCTCCTAAAGTATCTAAGCTGCCTGACCCTTTCCCCCATCGAACGCTCCCAAGAAGCAGGGGTCCTCTCAATTCCGACTTGGCTCTAACATAGAAACCGGAGGCATTACAGAGGGCAGGTCAGCTAGCCCCCGAAGGGGCCTATCTTTGCCTTAATTCCAGGCCTCCAACCGTCCCATCTTCCTTGAAGCTGAACACCGCGGTTAAAGCTCTGGCCTCCGTCAACGGTACCGATGGGTTGGTGATGTCACTTATATTCTTGGCCGGTGCTGACTTTTCATCGTGTCCCCGTCCTGATAAGGTAGTTGACACAACTGAGAAATGTTGCATCTCACTCGTGCATACCCCCATCTCATGACGAACGTCGACGGCGCATCGCGGGAGCGGGTCCTCACCTTGGTATTCACCGATTTGGCGGGATCAACCGCACTCAAGTCCGAGTTGGGTGATCGAGCCGTCTCGGGACTCATTTCGCGGCACCGGGCGCACATCGAACAATTGGCGTCGGCACGAGGTGGTCGTGTCATCGACTGGGCCGGCGATGGTTGCTTCCTGACTTTCGAAACCTCAAGCGCGGCGGTCTTGTTTGCGTTGGCGTTGCAGCAAGTCCATGCGACGGAATCCGATCTGCCGGGCGTGCGTATTGGTGTCCATCTCGGCGAAATTACAGAGTTATCGCCGAACGGCGGGGGTGCGACACGGGTGGAAGGTTTGGCGGTGGATCTTGCCGCCCGTGTGTGCTCGTTGGCCCGCCCAAGCCAGGTGTTGATGTCCTCATTCGTGTTCAACAATGTTCGCCAGCGAATACGCGGTGAAGAACTTGGGATTGCCATCGCCTGGCGGGCACACGGGCCGTATGAACTGAACGGCATCGACGACACCGTCGAGATCTGCGAAGCGGGGATCGTTGGAATTGCTCCGCTCGAGCCACCGATCGGCGGCGAGAAGGCGCATCGCGCCGTGACGCCCGGCGAGGAGGATGCGTTCGGCTGGCGCCCAGCGATTGGGCTCAACGTGCAGCGGCGCGACAACTGGGTGCTCGAGGAGCAACTCGGCCAAGGGGGATTCGGGGAAGTTTGGCTTGCGGTCCACGCGAAGACGCGGGCCAAGCGCGTTTTTAAGTTCTGCTTCGAGCCGGAACGCGTGCGCGGGCTCAAGCGCGAAGTAGTCTTGTTTCGATTGCTGAAGGAAACTCTGGGCAGTCGCACCGATATTGCCCAGATACTCGATTGGGATTTTGAGCACACGCCGTACTTTATTGAATCGGAGTACACCGAAGGCGGCGATTTGCGCGCTTGGGCGGCTGCCCGAGGCGGACTGGACCAGGTTCCCTTGGGTGCTCGACTCGAATTAATCGCGCAAACGGCCGTCGCGCTGGCCGCCGCGCATAGCGTCGGCGTGCTGCATAAGGACATCAAACCAGCCAACATACTCATCAGCGATGTCGGTGGAGAGCCGGGTCCTCGCGTCGTGCTCACCGATTTCGGCATCGGACTCATCACGGATCCGGCCGCGCTTGCTGCGCGCGGAATCACGGCGGCCGGCCTGACTCTCACGCTCTCCGGCGCTTCCGTATCCGAGACAGCAGCGGGCACCCGTTTGTATGTCGCGCCAGAGCTCCTGGAAGGCAAACCGGCCACGACATTGAGCGACATTTACTCTCTGGGCGTGGTCTTGTATCAGATGGTCATTGGCAACCTTACCCACGCGGTCGGTACAGGCTGGGAACGCGACGTACCCGACGATTTGTTGCGCGAGGACATCGCTGCCTGCCTAGACGGCGATCCCTCCCGCAGGTTGCGCAGCGCAGCCGAACTCGCCGAGCGCCTGCGCACACTTAAATCGCGACGCGCAGAATGTGAAGCCCGCCGGGATTTCGAGCGGCAAGCCGAACATGCCCGCCGACGCCGGCGCCAACTGTCCTTCGTCGTGACCCTGGTTTCGGCCGTCGCAGTTATTACGGCGTTGTTTTCCTGGCAACTGTACCGGCGCGCCGAGAGCGAGCGGGCCCTGAATCTCGAAGCGCGAGCGCAGTTGTACTACGCCCAAATTCAGCTCGCTGCCAGCCAGATCAGCCAGGGTCGGGTGGAGAGTGCGATTCTCGCGCTCGAGAATTCGCCCGCCGATCATCGCAATTGGGAATGGGGTTACCTCGCCGGACTCGCGGTCGCCGATCTGCTCGCCCCGAGCCAACCCGCGCCCGCCGCTGGGACGGCCGCAGCGAATTCGGCGGAACTATGGCGCGGCGCGCGCGCCATAAGCGCTGCTTCCTGGCGCGAACACGCTACCGAGATCAACATGATTCATCTGCCGCACGACGGCAACGCCGCGTTCAGTGTGTCGGATGACGGCACGTTGCGCTCGTGGGATCTGGGCGCCGGAAAATTGGTGCGAACGCTCGGAGAAGGCAATGATGCCCTCTTCTGTGTCGATTACAACGCTGAAACCGGCCACGTCGCCGCGGCGGGATTCGATGGAATCCTCCACGTTTGGGATGCGAAGACCGGCGAGGCGCTCCATACGCTGGATGTGCCCGCGTCATCGGCCATTTTCGACATTGCTATCGATCAGCCGGGCAAGAAAATCTATACAGGGAGTACCGGCATGATCGGCGTTTTTGACCTCGATAAGGGTGTCTTTCTGAAGCCATTCGTGTGCGAAGGTGCGGTAGTGGCCGACTTGGTGATCGACACCGAGGGACATCGCCTGAACGCGGTCTCGCTGAACGGCCGTGTAATGTCCTGGGACATCGAATCGGGAGAACCGGGACCCATTGTGCGCAACGACGAGGCTGCCAATTCGACTTCGGCGGTGCTCAGTCCGTCACTAGATCGTGTTCTCTCCGGATTACCAGATGGAAGCGCTGCCCTGTGGGATGCGCAGACCGGCAAAATCACGTGTAAACTTTCCGGCAAGGTCCCATCCCTCACTCACGTCGCATCGTTCAGCGCCGATGGTTCGGCGATCGTCGTGCCTGATGGACGCAACGGCGCCGCCGTGTATGCAACCGAAACCGGAGATCTGCTTGCGCGCCTCGAGGTCGCCGACGACGGAATTCGTTCGGTCGCGTTTCATCCTGGAGGACGGCAGATCCTTGTCGGCGGCGTACAGGGGACGCTGCGCCTGTGGGACCCTGCCCCCAAAGATTTGACGGTCGATCCGAACATCCTGCGAGGGCATACCGACACGATCTACTACGCGTCGTTCAGCCCGGATGGCCGTCAGCTCGCGTCAGCCTCCTTCGATCACACGGTCCGCGTGTGGGATCTGGAGACAGGGGGCGAAGTGGCGGTTCTGGAAGATCATCCCCGGGAGGCCCTGCACGCCGTCTTCTCTGCCGATGGCCGCTATCTCCGCACGCAAGATACTGATCACACCGTGAAAATCTGGGATGCGAACAGCTTCAAGGTGCTGCATACGATCGTCGCAGATCCCGATCACCGGTGGCCCGTGGCCTCGCAGCGCATCCGCGCGGTCGATATGATGGGCGGGGCGGCGATGATGGGCACCATGATCGATCCTGCGTCGTCCAGAATGAGCGTGAATCTCCGGGAAGTCGTGGGTATTTACGACTGCGCTTCCGGAAAGATAATTACGAATTTCACCCACGAGGATTTTCGCGCCGGTTTCCAGGTTTTTAGCCGGGATGGCCACGTCCTTGTCTCCACCGCCGGCGAGCCCGATGTGTGGGCGATTGACGCCGCGACCGGTGCTCTGCTGCATCGGTTCAATGGCCATACCGGACCCGTCACCATGCCCTCCATTTCGCCCGATGGGCGCTGGGCGGTAACGGGGAGTTTCGACAAGACCATCCGCGTTTGGGACCTTGTCCACGGCGGCGAGTACCGCAGGTTCGAGGGCCACGGCGCCTTTGTCGTCACGGCACGCTTCGATGCGAGCGGAACGCATGTGCTCAGTTCCTCCGGCGACGGTACTGCGCGCATCTGGGAAATCGAATCAGGAAAAGAAGTCGTGCGGCTCTCCGGCCATGGCGGCATGTTGATCAACGCGGACTACAGTCCCCAGTGCGACCGCATTCTCACGTACGGTTGGGACAACACCGCGAAGGTGTGGGACACCAGCGGCCGCGAACTCGTGACGATTCCGATGGAACGAGGAATTGTGCACGGGGTATGGAGTCCCGATGGGCGGACGCTGGCGTTGAGCGGCGCTGACGGCCGCTTGCATCTCGTTCGAGCGCTTCCATGGGAGGAGTTTAGCCGGGAGTACGCCGGCGAACACTGGCTTCGAGACGCAGTCGCACAATGGATTCGGAGAGAAAACTGATGCGGACTTCAATTGTTGCACGTGTGTCGCTGGTTGGTGGGATCCTGCTCAATGCCTGCACTCATCTCGATTCGTTCTCCCGCCCCGATTCGCCCGAGGTCGCTCATCTTGATTCCGGCCTCACTCAGGCTCGCCTGAACACCTTTTACAAGCTGCCGATGGGGACGGGCATCTTTGAGTTTCACGGTTTCATGGCGATCCGAGATCCCAAGACCGATGAGCCCTTCACACGAAACCTCGAGCGATTCGGATTTCTTGCAGACCCGGATTCACCCGACGGCCTTCCGGTGGGGATGACGGTCGAGCGGCCCTCGGGTGTACCATTCGAGATGATCGGCCTCAACTGCGCCGCGTGCCACACGGCCGAAATCCACTACAAAGGATTATCGTTCCGCGTTGACGGCGCGCCGAATCGCATCGACCTTTTCGCATTCAAGCAGGACCTTGCCGCGGCGGCCGAACACACGCTGCATCACCCCGAAGCCAGCTTCACATTGCTGCGGCAAATGGCGCACGACCACGCGGCCACGCGGAAATTGCTTCATGAGGTGGAAAGCCGAAACGAACTACTGGAGCAGGGCGAACTGGGCGAGGCACTGTCCCGAGAAATCTCGGCGGTAGTGGTCAGCGATTCACAAAATCGGCGAGATGCGGGCACGGCGGCGCCTGAACACTCGTATTCCTCGGACCACTCGGTGTCGCATCTGGCCACGCTGGAGGCGCACGACGACGTCCCGCTCGCGGAACACAATCCGCAGCGCCGCCATCGCCTCATTGAAGACTCCCTTCACGAGTGGGCGCGCAACGTGCGGCTCTTTTCAAGTTGGGTGCACATCGTCAAAGCCAATATCCATAGCCCGGCCGAGATGACTCCTGCCGGGCCGGGACGGGCGGACGCCTGGGGCGCGGTGCGCAATGTGATGTTCGAGCCGCGGCCATTGACGGCGCCGTCATCGATTCCGGCGATCTGGGGTGTGGGTTCGTACGAGTGGTTTCAATGGAATGGAACGACAAACACCAACGTGCAACGCGGAATCGCGGCGGCGATCGGCGCAGGCGCGTACTTCGATCGCCGGACCGGCGAGTCGCCGATCCGCGTGGACAACATCAACAAGCTCGAGGCCCTTGCGACGGCGATGCACCCGCCGCGCTGGCCTGAGGTGTTTCCCGAGATTGACTCCGGGAAGGCCGCTCGTGGCCGCGTCTTGTATGAGGCGAAATGCGCGGGCTGCCACGACGCCGTGACGACTACCGCGGGAGGATTGATACGATTCCCGGAGTATTCGATCGACGAGATCGGCACCGACTCCAGCTACGTCAGGAATTTCGCCGAACCGGCCGGGAATCGGTCGTACGTTGCCCAACTCCAGGAGTTCATGGGGCTGATGGAGAAGAAATACTACGACGATCACGCCGTTTCCGCGGCGACGCTGGATGAGTGGGAGCCGATGTCGCGCCGTCCGGGTCAATGGCGTGCGCCACAGTCGTATCCTGCGCGTCCCTTGGCGGGCGCGTGGTCGACGGCGCCCTATCTACACAACGATTCCGTGCCCACGCTCTATGATTTGCTCTTGCCCGTGGCCCAGCGTCCGCCGCGGTTCTACCTGGGCTCGCGCGAGTTTGACCCTCAGCGAGTTGGTTATCTCTCGGACACCGGTGCGCCGGGCGCTCACTTTGAATTCGACACCGCGCTCCCCGGGAATTCGAACGCGGGGCATGTTTATGGCGCCGAACTCTCGGATGCCGAGCGCTGGGACCTTGTCGAGTACCTTAAGACACTATGAGGCTGAACAGACTGCCCTTGAAACGCGGAGAAGATCGATGAACGAACATTTGAGTTGCAATCGCTACGCATGCGGCCTCATTGCCGCTTCCGTACTCGCTGTCGTCGCTGCGAGCTGCGTTACGCCCGATCCAAGCACGACATTGGCGCGGAACTTTCAAGCCGTGGAAGTGCGCAATGGACTTTCGGATGCCGAACGTGAAGCGTTCTATCACGTCAGCGAAGGCAGTGAACTTGCGCCGCTGGCCTTGTTCGAACTGCTGCACGTCATAAACGGAAGGCGATTGTCGGATTGGCTCGAAGGCTTCGGCTTTATACCCGACCCCCAGAGCGAACATGGTCTGCCCATTGGTTTTTCCGTATCCAAGTCGCGGGCGCATGGAATAAAAATGGTCGGTATCAACTGCGCGGCATGCCACGTCACCGACATTCACTACCAGGGGAAGCGCTTTCGCGTCGATGGCGCTCCAAACCAGGTCGATATCATCCGCTTTTACCGTGACCTTGCCGATCACTCGCTAGCGATTGCGCAGTCGGCTGACCGCGTCTTCAGCTTGTTTCGCAACTCGCAACCCAAGCACGTTGTCTCACAAAACTTTATCGAACAGATCCCGACGATTGACGCGTTGTCCACCGACAGCGAGTACGGGCAGCAAATGGCCGATCGGTTTGGGCACGTTCTTGCGGCCGAACAGCGGAACGTCGCACACGGCATAGAGTCAAGCGGCCACGACTATGTGCACGACGTCCTGACGGGCAAGCGCCTTGAACAGGACGCCAACGTCATCGCAACGCACGTTGCCAGCCTCACCGCGGCACCTCCCGTTCCCGGCCAGTCTCTGCACAGCGTGCTCGGAACTGATCGACAAGCGGCGGCTTCAGACGTTTTCGAGGACTTTGGATCGTTTGCGCGCCTTCTCCACGCTCAGGTCACGTACTTGCAACGCCTCAAAGACATCGTGGACGAGGCGACGGTGCAAACCGGTCCGGGGCGAATCGACGCCTTCGGCATTGTTCGCAATCTTCTATTCATTCCGAAGAAGGAGGTGTTTCCCATCGACGCGCCGGTTTCCATCCCTCACCTGTGGAGGCTCAAGGATGTCCACTGGCTTCACTGGAACGCGAACACGAATTCCGTGATGCAACGCAATATCGCGCAAGCGCTCGGCACCGGCGCATATCTCGATCAGGACACGTGGGACACGACCGTCGACATCGAAAACCTGGACGTGCTCGAGAAACTCAGCCAAAAGATCGAATCGCCCAAGTGGCCCGAGGAAGTGCTCGGCCCCATCGATCAGCAGGCGACCGCGCGTGGCCGCGTGACCTACCAGGCCCTGTGTGCACGGTGCCATGACGCAGTCAAGCACACGGGGCCGCTTATCGATTACGAACTGTTTGGCCTGGCGGACAGCAGAGAACCGACCGACAAGCGCGTGGATACGGATTCCAACTACGCGCACAACTTCGATGTTCCCGTTGGCAATGAGCCGTTTGCGCTTGCCGTGCAGGACGTCGTGAGCGAATTGGAGAACCATTACTACGACAGGCACGCGGTGTCGACAGCAACCCGCGACGCATGGAAGGGCGAGCATCGGCACAAGGTCGAGTGGCGAACGCCGCTAAGCAAGAACAACACGACTGATCCTGTGCATCCTGTGTATCCGGCGCGCCCTCTCTCAGGAGTATGGGCGACCGCGCCCTATCTGCACAACGGATCGGTCCCTTCGCTCTACGCGCTTCTCACCCGATACGAAAAATATTTCGTTGAGGAGGACAAGACATTTCACATCGGCCACCGAGAGTTCGATCCAGTTCACGTCGGCTACGCGAACCATGCGGACGACGACATTGCTTCGCATCGGTTCGACACCACGCTGCCTGGGAACTCCCCGCGAGGCCATCTCTTTGGTGTCGATTTGCCAGAAAAAGAGAAAATGGACCTCGTCGAGTACCTAAAGACGCTGTAGTCCGGCCCCTTACGGGGCCAAGCCATCGGCCCGCAAATGTACATCTTCAGCGATCGGATTAAGATATGGTTGCGGTTTGGATGACCGTGGGTTTCGCATGTTGTACGCCCTGCGCCAATCCCGGGTCATCCGTTTGAGCCGGGTGAACTGGCCCCCAGTAGACCCTCCAGTATCTATGCTAGAGCCAAAGCCGGTTCGGTCGTGCGAGGGAGGGCAGGTCATTTACCCTCTCGATCATCAAACGCTCCGAAGATCCAGAGGTTACCTCAATTCCGACATGGCTCTAACATACATAGAAATCGGAAGCATAGCTTGGCGCGGGTCATGACCATGAACAGTCGTGGATTCATTTTCGAGATGGACAATCCAAAACTATACTTCGGCAAGGGCTTCGGTCGCGTCGCCGAATCGGGGAAGGCGTAAGTCCATCTTGTCCATCATGGAGAGGTAGAGTCGGCACATCTGGCGCTCGGGTTTCTCCTTGTAGTTCAGCACCCGTCCGCCCTGAATGCGCCCGCCCGCGCCGCCAAGGAGCACCACGGGGAGTTCGTTAGCGTCGTGATTGCCTGTCAGCATGCTGGAGCAGAAGAGCACCATTGAATTATCGAGCAGCGTGCGGTCACCTTCCTGGATGCCGTCAAGTTTGCGCGCGATGTAGGCGAGTTGTTCGAGGAAGAACTGGTTGACCTTGAGCCAATCCGCCGTGTCGCTGTGAGAGAGCAAATGGTGGATCATGTAGTCCACGCCGAGGCTGGGGAAACGCAGCGAGCTGTGATCGTTGTTCAGCTTGAGCGTGCAGAGCCGTGTCGTGTCCGTCTGAAACGCCAACACGAGAATGTCGCTCATCAGCCGCATATGCTCGGCGATGTCCTGCGGAATGCCGTCGACTGGGCGCGGGATGTTCGGTGCGGATAGCGTCGGACGCCAGCCCTGCATTTCCCCTTTCTTGCCGGCGTTCTCGATGCGCAGCTCCACTTCTCGAACAGAATCGAGATATTCGTCGAGCTTGCGTTGATCCGTGGCGCTTATGAGTCGGCGAAAATCGCTCGCATCGGACAGGACAGCATCAAGCACGCTTTTGTCTCCGCGACTGACCTCATCCTTGAACAAGCGGTCGAAGGCGAGGGCCGGGTAAAGTTCGAGCGGCGTAGGGGTGGTCGGAGAACTCCACGAAACGTGGGAACTGTAAAGCATGGAGTAGTTCTTGTGGACGGATGGATTCGATTTCTCGCAGCCGAGCACGAGGCTCGGCACCTTGGTCGAGCGGCCGTAGCGCTGGGCGAGCAACTGATCGATGCTCGTGCCGGAACGGATATCGCCTCCTGACGCCAGCGGAGCGCCGGAGAGCAAGTTTCCCGTTTGCGAACTGTGAATGTTTCCCTTCAAGGCCTCGGCGTTGTAAAGCCCGCGAATGAAGAGCATTTTCTCACGGAAATCCGTTAGCGGCGCGAGCACTTGGCCCAATTCCATGGCCTTGCCTTCACCTTTCGCCCACCACTCCTTGCTATGAAAACCATTGCCGGAAAAGAGCACGGCCATGCGGACCGGCGCTTCGCTAGCAGGCCGGATGGCGGCGACGGGTTCATCACCCCAAACGTTACGAGATTCCATCCAAGGCAGCGCCATCGTGACGCCGACTCCACGAAGAAAGGTACGGCGTGAAAAACGATGATTGCTCATACTCCATTCACCTCTGCGTGCTGCGGGATGGCTTCATCTTCAGAGAGCGTATCACGTCCGCGGATTTCGCGGAACTGTTTACTGCAGACGATGGCCTCTACGGCGGCGCCGAAACGGTAGTCGTGTGCTTGCAATTGCTGTTGCATCTCCACCAACAACGGTTTGTCGGACGCAATCACGCCCCGGCCCAACGCGTAACCGAGCAGCTTTCGGCAGAATTGCCCGAGCACTGCATCGCGCTTGAGGGTGAGCAAGTATTCCCGCAGTCCATCCGCCCCGTCCACCATGGTGCCGTCGAACAGCGTCGAACGCGTATCGATCAGTCTGTCGGCCAGGTCGCGCGTGCGGGCGCGGCCAATGGCATCGTAGCCTTCCAGCGCGAAGCCGAAACCATCGATGCGAGCATGACAGCTTGCGCAACGCGGATCGCTGGTGTGCTTTTCGGTCAATTGGCGCACGGTCATGGCTTCCGTCGCTTCGTCCTCTGGCAGAAGCGGAACGTCCTTGGGCGGACGCGGAAGTTTTTCACCAAGGAGAACCTCCGAGAACCAGGCGCCGCGAAGAATCGGGCTCGTGCGCGACGCGCCGGACTGTTTTGCAAGCGTAGCGCCCAAACCCAGGATGCCACCGCGGCCGAACTGCTTCACGCCGTCCACGCGCCGCCACTCCGTGCCGGACACGCCGGGAATGCCGTAGTGCTGGGCCAGTTCCTCATTTAGAAACGTATGGTCGGTGTCGAAGAGCTCGAGCACCGGGGCGTCGCTTTGGAACGCGGCGGTGAAGAAGAGAATGGCCTCCTCATACATCGGGCCGCGCAGATCGGTAAAGGTGGGGAAATGCTTTTCGCTCTTCTCGTCAAGCGATTCGAAGTCGTAAATGTGCAGCCACGCGCAGGCGAATTCGGTGGCAAGCCGGCGCACCTTTGGATCGGACAACATGCGCCTGGCCTGTGCGGTGAGCACATCGGGATTGTGAAGTGTTCCCGCCGCAGCGGCCTCGCGAAGTTCCGCGTCTGGCATCGATGACCACAGGAAATAGCTCAATCGATTCGCCAGCTCCCAATCTGACACAGGGCCGGACGTCGTTCCCGGCGGGGCCGCTTCCAAACGGTATAGGAATGCCGGCGCCACGAACACGCGCGCGAGCATGAAGCGGATAGCGTCATCATGCGACAACTCTTCCATGCGAAGCTCGCGATAAAGCCCGCGCAGTTCTTCTTTTTCTGGGTCCGTCAACGGCCGCCGGTAGGCGCGTCCGGCAAACTCCAACACGCCCTCGATGTGTCGAGGCTCCGTATCGGTGAGCAGTTGTCGAAATGCCTCCGCTTTATCATTGATGGGTTTGATCAAAGGCTCGAAGACTTTCGGATCGCCGTCCTGCGTAGCAAACTCCAAAATCTGCTCGAGTACGTCCACCGACATGAATGCGTCCTGAGTCACGTAGTGTAACTCGTCCCACATGCGGTCGAGCCTGGCTTTCTGCGCATCGTCGAGTAGGAGTCGCTGGAGATGGCCATCCTCGCGATGGAACAAGGTGGTCGTGATCACTTCATCCACGGGCACGATTTTGGTGTAACAAAGAGCGGCGGGGAACCATCGCCGAAATTCATCAAGATCGGATTCGATGCGCTTGCTCGTTGCGCTGCCCTCAACGACGATGATTGGCATGCTATGAAGGACCGGCTGATCGGGGTCGCTATAATTCGCCTTCGTTTGGGCAATGGATGTGCCAGGCAAGAGTGTCTTGAGGTCGGCGGGTTCGGTGGTGAGCGCCTGCAACTGAACGCTGCCCTCGGCCCCCGACACGGGATCCAAAGCCCCTGTCGCCACCAACTCGGCCCCCACGGCCAGTTCAGCGGGTAACCGGATCGCCACCACGGATGGCGCGCGAACGCACAGGCTGTCCGCGTCAATCTCGGAACCGTTCGGGTGCCGGCCAAACCTCCCGCCTTCGACGCCCCATCCGGTGGCTGAGGTGACAGACTCCTGAGCCCCTGAATCCGCGCCCTGCTGTCGGTGGCGCACAATCCAGGCGCCTGCCAACACCGGCCCTCGAATCGCGGTTAGTTGTTCATAGAGCTTCGAATCGGGATCGTCCTTGGCGGCCGGCGCCGGCGAGGTCAGCAGAGTTTGAATCGCTTCAGCCAGCTTCAGTTTGTCTTCCACAGGACCCGCAAGCTGCCATTTGGCGAGCAGTGAACCGGCAGGAATCCCCGGATCGGATGGGTCGCTGGACACCGCTTTCGTGTAAAAGTGCCAGACGTCGGCGTTGCCGAACCGATCGGAGTGCGGGTTGCCCGCCAACACATCGGGTGAAACGTCGCGCGCGAGGCTCCACTCGCGCTGGTCTTCGCCGAGACTCGTGATTACCAGTTCAATCTCCGTGGAATCGCAAATATGACTGCCATCGCGCGGCCCAATGCGCAACGAAATCACGTCGCCGGGCTGAACGTTTAGAGTCTCAGACGGGCTGGCTATGGCCTCCTTGCCGCCTTCGGTGGTGCCCTGGGCTAGCCTTTGAAGCACGTGTCCACGGCGCAGTTCCAGAAACCATTCCACTCCATTTCCGCAATTGGTGTTCACGTCCATCACTCTCGATTCGATGCGGACGGCGCCCACCAGGGGACTGCGCCAACCCACGGCAACATCCAAAGTTGGCGAGGGATGAACGTGGACGCCATAGGGCTTCAAAACGCCATAAAGATCCAACGGCTGATCAGAGGAATTCGCGATCAGACTTGGTGTTTCGCTTGAACCCCAGCCGTTGACGGAATCATGGCCGCCGGTTTTGACCAACTGCGAACCCAAGAGGTCCATCTCAAATGGCACCGCTGGACCAAGGCCGACATAATTCAGCCAGGCCGTAAGCGCCTCCGGCTCTACTCCATGCCGGCTGGAAAGATCGGCCACATCCGGATTATCGCCGCTGTTACCGACTTCAGCCACGACGCTCAGATACTGTGCGGTAGCGCCAAGAATCTCTTCGCGGCGATCCATCGTCTCGCGAATGAAGTCCGGCACATCGCACAGCAGCAAATCCGGTTGCCCGGGAAAAACGAGTCTAGGCTGCTGCCAGATTACAAAATCGTTTACGTTGCCATCGCCCGCGTCGCCGGTCGCCAGATAGACGACTACATCGTTGCCGTCGGTGGGCGCGGGGAGTTGCAAGCGCACTTCCTGTTTCGAACTCAACGGCGTGACCGGCTCCATCCACGCCGTTGGCCCGTCGGCCTTGCCAAGGAAACCCACAGCGCTGAACTTCCAAAGCACGTATTGCCACTGCGCAATATCGGCCTCGAGTGAGGCGGCGTCCGCTGGAGTGGCGGCGCGCCAACGAGCGCGTAGCGGGTCGAGCAAAAGGGAGGGCTCATTGCTGTTAAGCAAGCTCAAGAGCGCAGCGAGATACTTTGCGCTGAGTCCGCGCTCGCGGGCGATGAGCTCGATATCCTTGGCATTGGGTCGCAGCTCCAGAGTAGCCGCCAGATATTTTTCCAGCGGCAACCGCCCACCTCTGCTCTTGTCCAGCTCTATGCCTTGCTGGGTCACCGTTTCCGCGCCGCCGGCTTCCGTGAAGCTCGCGTAGAAACTGCGAATGTCCGCGAGAATTTCTTCTGTCCAATCGCGCCGCGTTGTCCCGGACGAAAAGCGCAAGCCGTCCGGCAGTAACACCGCGTGATTGGAGATGTCCTTGCCCGCGTCGAGATACTTGGCGATCAGCGCCGGTGACATGACCAACGCATTGCCTGTGTTCATGAAACCTTCGCCCGCTGCGCTGTCGGCGGGAAACTCCTTGACCGGATCCAGTGACTCCACGCCCGTAAGGTCACGCACCGTGAAGGTGTATTCCGCATTGTTCAACCGCCGCAACACAACCGGGCCAGGATCGCCCGCATTCGCCAGGGCGGCTTCATCCAAAGCACGATTGACCCAATCGATCAATTGCTGCATCTGAACTTCTGCTGGTTGTAGTTCATCCTCAGGCGGCATTGCGCCAAACGTCAGCTGTTCGACCACCCGCTCCCAGACCTTGGAATGCTTCAGCACCTCGCCCGACGATGTAAATCGTTCCAGGTCAAGATCGCCCTTGTGCTTCTCCATCGAATGACATTTGAGACAATACTCGCTCAACAGCGGTCGTACGATTTGATCAAATTGGTCGGCCGTCGTTTCGCCGGTTTGGGCGGATGGAGCGGAAACAGCTACAAACATGGCAGCCACTGCGATTCGGACCGAACGCAGAAAGCCACCAAGACGTCCCCTGTCGATATGGCACCGGCGATCTGCCGGCTGGAAACTCTGTCCAGCGCAAATACTCATACCAATGGGCATGATTGAACTTTAGAGATCAACTTAGTAGCGTTCAATGACGAGGAAAATCATCGAAAACTTCGTGCGTTGCGCATTTCTCAGCCAGAATAGTGTTGCCTACCTCGCGGCCGAAAAACCTCGCCCTGCGCCAGCGCCCCTTGACCTGCCCTCCCTCGAAAGCCCGAACCGGCTTTGGCTCTAACATAACAACCGGAAGCATTACTGGGGGCAGGTCAACGCTGGTCCGCACCCCGGAAACTGGTCCACCCGTTGGTTAGGGACTTGGTAGTCTTGGGCCTCCGCAGAAGGAATCCCAAGACTAACCATTTTTCTCACGGCGTCCGGATAAGTCTTCCGGGCTCAGACCATGTACAATGGGTTCGCGCAGTCTGCTCACACTTGCTGCTTTCGGAGATCAGACTAGATAATGCTCTTTAAGAAAGTGGCGGTCGCAGTGCCGTTCGTTGCTCTCTTGACGGTGCTGATTGTGCTAGGCAGGAACACGTTCGGCCTGTTGCCGGGTTACATAGCTCTGATCGCCTGGAACCTTGCGGCCGCATCCCAATTTTACTTTTACTCCCGCCTACATCTAGATGTCCTCACCGGTCTGTATCCCGATCGTGAAAGAGCCCGCGGGGTTAGAGTGGCTCTTGCTGGCTTGCGTAAGCTTGCCAGCGGAAAGTCAACCAGAGAATCTGGCCTCTTCGCGTGCGGCGGCTTTGCGTTACTCTGGATGGGCTCGAAGTATGACCCAATATTCCTCCCTGCCGGTTCGTTCATGGTATTGCTTGGCATGGCGATCCGCCAAAGGATGAGGGTCCCACCCGCAGCGCTATTCTTAGGGTCTTCGGATACAAGCAGTTCGGCCTTTCGCAACATCTCCCACGTGTGCATGCCATGGTCATGCATCAGCTTCATGCGCTCAGACGGCGACAGTTTGGGATCGGAGTATTCCATCGATTTGGCGCGAACGCGAAGCGATTCATTTCGAACGAACTCGTCAGACTGGATGGAATTGGTCACGCAGTTCGTTCAATTTGTGCCAACCATCGTTCTTGATGGTAGGGCGATGACAAATCACGTCAGCGACGAATTTGACATGATTCGTAAGGCGAATAGAACCAGCGATGTCATTCTTCTCGTAAACAATGACGGTACGTCACCCCTGCTCGACCATCGTTGCGAAGCTGGATTCACTTCCTCGAGATCCAATTTGCTCAAGCTTCGGCTAAGTGAAGCTACAAGGCTCGTACGATATGTCTCTCGCGGAAAACTCGGCAATCTGTCACTTTCGGACGACATGCGCGATCACGCATTCTTTGCCTTGCACGAAGGAGAGTGGGCAGCAAGTATGACGCTACAGATCGAATCGATGGCGGCGCTAATTCGAGAGCTTACGCGAAACGGTGGTTCAGCATTCGCCATGTCTAATGAGGAGTTTATGCAGTGGAATTCCGTTTCGCGAGACACTAGGTCTCGCTGGAGGGAGGAATACTTAGATTCCGCCGCCAGCAGAGCGCATGGCGAAGGTCACAGGGCGTTCCGAGTCTTCGGCCCAGACGGAAGTACAATATTGTTTGACGGAATCACATCTCATTTTCAGGGCCAACATTACGGTTCGGTAAATATCGAACGGTCAGAGTAGTTGATTTTGTCCGTCCCGACAACTCGTACCGTTGCGGGACGTTCATTTACCCGATCGCCCGAGTTTGGGCAAATCGCAGGTCGGCGGAGCGACCTGCTAGCTTCGGATCTACCTTTCAGATGCCAAATTGAATCCAGAAGTGTGACAGGATTACTAGTGGTAGCTAACGTCGTCATCGGTCTAGTTCGCAGGTCGCGCGATGTAAGCTGGCAAGCAAGCGCAGAGTCGGCTCAGTGAGAGACTCCTTTATCCTGATCCCATTCTAAAGTCCGCATCCGAGGAATCGAACGTGGGGGCGTCGTTTATCCCTCTGCACCCTAGAAGCTATCCCAAAACCACTCTAAGCAACAATAGGGCGCAACTGAGGTGAAGATATCCTTGGAAGAGTTTGGTGGATTTTTCCAACGGATATACAGCCGCCGGAAGTTTTGTATCCAGCCAATCGCACGCTCGACGGTCCAGCGGCGAAGGCTTCGTCCATCTTGGGTCTTGTTCTCGGGCCTGCGATTGACCTTATGCGGCGCGAAGAGATCGATGCCCTTGTCGGCCATCGCGTCGTCGAGCCGATCGCTGTCGTACGCTTTGTCTCCCACGATGCGTTCGGGCGTCTGTTGGGTCAACATGAAGTCGAAGAGAACTTGCACGAGCGTACTCTCGTGCGGCGTAGCGGACATCGTGTCGACGGCGACGGGCAGGCCGCCCGCATCGACCAGAACCATGATTTTCACGCCCTTTCCGACGCGTGTATATCCGATGCCGTCACCCCCGCCGCGGGCTTTGCTGAACGTGCCGTCGATGTAACATTCGTACAGTTTGTAAGCCCCACGCGCTCGACGAACCGCCCGGACTCGCGCATGATCGTCTCAAATACTCCGCCGTGCACCCATGCCTGGAACCACCGGTGCACCGTGCTCTTCGAGCCGAACTCCGAGGGCAAGTCCTTCCACTTCGCGCCGTTGTCCAGCATCCAGAAGATGCCCTGGATGACTCTTCGCTTGTCCGCCGCCGGCCGACCGCCCAGCGGACTGTGCGGCGGATCGGGGATTCGTTCGCACAACCAATCGAGCTGAACATTGGTGAGTTTGAGAATGACGCTACTATACATAATTAATGTTACAAATAGTTTTTGGGATAGCTTCTAGTATTTCGTAAGCTCATCGGGCAGACGATTGGCGTCGATCTCCCCTATTTCCTCTGGCGTCAAGGCGTAAGCTACCTGAATGCAGCCGATCAGTTCGCGCACGTTTCCGGGCCATCTGTACGCATGGAGAAGTTCCAGAGCTTTCGGTGATATGTGCTTTGGCGCACAGGTGGCGTGCGTCGTGTTCAATCCGGCGATCAATGACTCTGCAATCAATGGGATATCGTCGGGCCTATCCCGCAGCGGAGGCAGCATGACGGTAATGGCACACGTGCGATGCCAGAGCTCCGCGAGAAGCGATCCTTTCTCGACGAGAACCTCGAGATGTTCGCGCGTCGCGAAAATTAGCTGGCAATTGGTGCGCTGTCTAGCCGAGCTGGCGACAGGGGTGAATTCACCACTGTCTAACACACTAACGAGCTTGCTTTGGATCTCAAGGCCGGTCCTTCCGATCTCGTCGAGGAATAGCGTGCCGTCACCGGCGAGTCCGAGGAGACCGGCTTTTCCAGTAAGCGCTCGAGCCGAATCGTCATTTGAGTAGCCGAACAAAACGGACTCCGTGAGAGCATGGGGAACAGCCGCGCAATCTAACTCGTGGAAGGGAAGATGAGCGCGATTGGACAGAGTGTGGATTAGGCGGCCGAGCGCACTTTTGCCCGTGCCCGTCTCACCGCACAGGAAGACTACCGGAAGTTTCCCGTTTGTCCGCTCCGCACTCGCGGCTTGTTCAGCACGGCACAAGCACTGACGGAATGCGGGGGATTCGCCGAAGATCCCTGCGCGGCGACAGACTTCGAGGGTGTTGGTAGAAAGTCTGCCGATACAAGAGTCTTCAGAGTCCATTGAGATAGTCGGATTGGGTTGCCTGGTTGATTCTTGCAAGTCGCGGAAGAAACAAGGGGATGGCGCAACAGCCGACGTCACCCGTTAAACAGTGTGGCCGAGATCTCCGCATCGGATCCCTAGTCTATAACGCCATCCTCCAAAACCGAGCATTAGACTGCTCCCGCGGTATCCTCAAACGAGATGTGCGAAACGCTGCCGACACCAAGTATTGCCACCTTTTGGTTCTTGATGACGAAGTCTTGTTGTCCGATTCCGATGGCCAAATCGGAGTCCTTTGGCTTGACGCCTGTCGGGCGCACGAACCGTGTATACCGACCTGCCCGTTCCTGTGGACTGCCGCCGATACACGTCAGTCCATAGAGTGTCGGCACGAGGGCAATCTCAGCAGTCCTGCCCCCCTTGTACATGAGGCTTGCGGTACGGAACAGCGATGTACCGGAGAAGGATACTTCGCACAATTCCTCGAAAGGGATAAACTTCGGAGAGTCGATGCCAGAGTCCTCCCGGAGAGGATAGACCTCGAGACACTCGTGATGACTGCATGAGGCGTTGTTCAAGGTGCCGCTAATCTGGCGAACTGGCGTATTGTCGTGAGTCGCGTACGAAACGGTTGCAGTACAGGGATGGGGGCGCCTCTTGAGGCTATCAAGAATATGAAGGAGTTCCGAGATCCGGTTCCATCCATCGCCAGCCACGGAAGCCTCAAGTGTCACAGGACTCTTGGGTCCTTGGCCAGCGCCTAGCTCCCCTAATATCACCAACTGACAATTGAGATGAATTAACCGAAGGACGTCATTGCTGGCCGGGTGGCTCAGCGATTCGCTTGTCAGTCTCGAGACAAGATCCTTGCGCGGCGCCCAATACATCAACTGGGTGCGGATCGCCTCCTGAACGAGTGACGACGGGAGTTCCTGGATGCTGTTTTTCCTAATTTGTGATCGAGCGGATGCATCAGTTCGGCCGGCCGCCGACGACGAGACGATGCTTGCTAGAAATTTCCTAATGGACATCGCGGTGCAGTCCTGTGTTGGTTGGAACAATTGACTATCGACGAACGAATGAGTCTACCTCGAAGCACAAACCGGACGAGAGAAGCTCTTCATCGACACCACCAGTTCGCAAACTAGTGTGTCCGCATTTGAAGCATGCATTCCGCTCACATACCCTAGCATTCAAGAGTTGCACCGATATACTCGAGGGATCCTCCGGTACGAGCAATATGAGCAACGCGGACGCCAGCACGACAGAGATGCGCGCTATGCGTGAAGGATCGATGACCCTCGTCTTCATGCGCACGAAGACCTATAAGGAGGATAAAGTCCGCACTTCAGGTGACATCGTCCAGTCGGTGGAGGATCGCGAAGGCAGTTTGCATCCTTACGGGGAAAGCAATGAACTGCGCGAGGTGAGTCCCGGTGTATTGGCGTTCACCGGAACCAATGAGTCGCGCACCGGAAGCATGACCAAAGTCGTGACCCGGACTACGATTCGCGTCGAGCGCACCGCCTGTCCGGTCATCATTCACGTGGACACGGTCTACGACTACCAATTGGGAGAACGAACGGACTTTCAGCGAAAGTCACGTAAAATTGTCATTCAAGCCGGAGAAGTCTGACTTGTTGGGACGGACAGATTCGGATCTTTCGAATCGCCATGCGACAGATCCACAGGATTTCGCGGTCCTTCCGGGCGGAGGAATGGATGTGCTTGCTCAAGGGGATTGTCACAAGGGGGCAGGTCGTGTCACGGTTGGCCATTGAAATCCCGGGTTTCGCCGCCCTGATGATACTCGGCTATCTGAGCCTCTGCGGATTTGAGTTGATAGGCCATCGGCCGATAGATCGCCCGATGACCCGTCTATTTGGCGTCGTTCTGCTCATATTCTCCCTAGCCGGCATTTTCAACATAGTCTTCGATGAGGAAACACAGCTCTCAGGCAAGATTGGAGAATTCATTGGCGGACAATTGGTAAATGCGTTCGGTGACCCCCTTGCGGTGATTCTTTGGGTTCAACTCGCAACGATAGGCGTACTACTCTCTTCTCGATTCTTGATTCCCGATATCACCTTTAGAGGATGGAAGGTCTTTCGCTCGATAGTTCAGTCCTTCGCCCAACACCTTACTTGATCCGGAGTTTCAATGCTGCGCTTCCGGTTACAGGTGTACACTAGATCTCAACGTGACCGCGCGGAGAACGACACGTGCCGACCCCATGGAAACGCGTGTATGTATTTGTGAGTAGCACGTTCAACGACATGCACGCCGAGCGGGATTACCTCGTCAAGCGCGTGTTCCCGCAGTTGCGTGACTGGTGCGAACGGCGCAAGCTCCGGTTGGTCGACATCGACCTGCGCTGGGGCGTCACCGAGGCAGACGCGACCCACAACCGCAACGTTGTAAAGACTTGCCTCAATCGCATCGACCAATGCCGCCCGTTCTTTGTCTGTTTCCTCGGTCAGCGGCGTGGATGGGTGCCCGAGCCTGACAAGATTTCGGAGGACACCTTCGACGCCTACCCCGGGCTGAGGAACGAAACCGGCAAGGCCTCGATAACCGAAATGGAGATTCTCCACGCAATCATCAGGCCGCTCCACGGTGACGCCCCGCGCGCCAAGGACCCCGAGTATTACGAGCCTGCGAAGCACGCGTACTTTTACCTTCGCCAGCCGTCCTACCTCGATCAACTCCCATCGCAGCCAAGAATGCTGCGCGAGACGTATACCAACGAGTGGATCGACGACCTCGCCGAGCGTGCCAAGGCAGACAGCGAGCTCAGGCGCTGGCGCGACGAGGAAGTTCCGAGTACGCGCCGGCCCGTCCGGCACTATGAGGCACACTGGTCTCTAGCCGTGTTTTCGCCCGAACTCGGGCTGCCGCTGCACTGCCCCTCGGCCAACCCGCAGAATATCGAGAGGTGGCGTGACCAATGGGCCCGGGCGGGCGTGCGCGTCAACGGTGACGACGTCGAAGCCGACGATGCCGAAGCCGAAAAAGCGCGGCGATTCAATGAGCAACTCATCGCCGGCCGCCTGACCGATTTCACCTGCGAAGAAAAAGTCCTCAGCGAAGCAATCCTGCGCGATCTCCAGGACGGTATCGCGGCCCGCTATCCAGATCACACTGAAGACATCGACGCTACGCCCTTGCAAAAGGAACTAGACCAACAAGAAGAGTTTCTGTCCATCAACAGCGAGGGGTTCATCGAGCGTGAGGGCGCCTTCGATGAACTGGACACGTATCTCGACGGCGACTCCCGTCATCTCTTTGTCCTTACGGCCGAGGGCGGCCTGGGCAAATCCATGCTCCTCGCCAACTGGATCGATCGACGCCGCGATCGCGAGGCTGATGCGCCGACGTTTGTCTATCGCTTTGTCGGCCAGAGTGACGGCTCCTCAAGCGTGCCGGGTTTGCTGCGATCGATTTTGGTCGAGTTGCAGCAAGTGCACGGGCGAATCCCCAAGAAGACGGAGGAGAAACGCACCGGACTGGACGGGCAGGAACGGATGGTAGAAGTCGACCTGGAGTTTCCGCATGACCCCGGCGAAATCCACAATTTCTGGCTCCGGCAACTGCCCGAACTGGGCAAGGCCGGGAAGATTGTTTTTGTCATCGACGGACTCAACCAGCTCGAGTCCGGCCTGAAGAACCTTTACTGGCTTCCGCTGAACGGCTTGCCCGAGAACGTAAAAATCGTCGCCAGTTTCCGGCGCGGCGCTGACGCTTCGCAGGAACTGCTCGATCGCTGGGCCCCACTCCCGAACGTCCGGGTTGCTCAGGTAAAGCCCTTCGAGGACCTCGACGACCGACGCAAACTAGTCGCTGCCTATCTCAACCAATACCTCAAGGAACTGGATGAGGCGCACGTCGACGCGCTTGTGCGCTCCGAAGGCGCGGGCAACCCCCTCTTCCTGAAAGTAGTCCTGTCCGAATTGCGTGTGTTCGGCGCGTTCGATAAACTCGGCGAGAAGATTCGTTCCGATTTCGGCACGACCCCCGTCTCGGCTTTTCAGGCGGTCCTGCGTCGCCTCGAGCGCGACCCCGTCTACACTGCCATTAACCCTGAACAAGCCGTCCCCATGCTCTTCGGTCTGCTCGCCCACGCACGCCGTGGCCTACAATTCGACGAACTCGCCGCTCTCTTCGCCATGCACCTTGAGCACCCTCCGAGTGAGGAATTCGTCCTCGACGCGCTCTATCTCTTCCTGCGCCAAGTCGATCCTTTCCTGGCCCGCCGCGATCATCGGTATGACTTCTTCTATGAAAGTTTCAGGACTGCCGTCAACGAGCGCTTCACAGTGTCGTCGTTGGGAGCAGGCGCAGCCGACAAGGTCAACTTGCCATCCGCGCGCCCAACCCCCGAGTGGCACAGCCTCCTCGCCGATTATTTCGCCGAGCAACCGAATTACACCCACTGCGCCGTCGATGATCACAAACACCACCCCCAACGCCGCCGCGCAGACGAACTCCCTTGGCAACTCGCCAAGGCCGAACGCAATGCGGAACTCGAGTCGCTACTAACCACCTACGAATTTCTCCAGTCCAAACTCGACGCGTTTGGTCCTGAACCGCTAATCTGCGATTACGACTACCTATCACCTACACGTGATGAGCCGCTTGGCCTCATTCAAGGTGCGATTTGCCTATCCGCACACGTTCTCCAACACGACACGGGGCAACTGGCGTCTCAACTCCACGGTCGTCTTCTGGTCGCCAACTCGGAAACGCTTCGTGACTTCCTCGACGAAATTACTCCTCCGTGTGGCTCTTGGCTGCGTCCACTTGGGCAGGGTCTCAGCCCTCCAGGCGGTTCCCTGATACGCATCATGACGGGACACAGAATTGCGGTTAAATCGGTGGCACTCACTCCGGACGGGCGCACCGCCGTCTCCGGGTCGGGAGACTACACAGTCAAAGTCTGGGATCTTGGGACAGGCGCGCTTCTCCGCACGCTCGAAGGGCACACGAGTGGAGTTAGCTCTGTGGCTACCACTCCGGACGGGCGCACCGCAGTCTCCGGATCTGGGGACTCCACAGTGAAAGTCTGGGATCTTGAGACGGGTGCACTTCTCCGCACGCTCGAGGGGCACACAAGCAGTGTCTATTCGGTGGCTATCACGCCGGACGGGCGCACCGCCGTCTCCGGAGCAGGAGACGCCACACTGAAAGTCTGGGATCTCGCGACAGGTGCTCTGCTCCGCACGCTCGAGGGGCACAGAAGCAATGTCTACTCGGTGGCTATCACGCCCGAGGGCCGCACTCTCGTCTCTGGATCAATGGACCGTACTGTTAAAATATGGAGCCTAACGACGGGTACTCTGTATCGCACGCTAAGCGGGCACACGCAGGTAGTCACATCGGTGGTTCTCACGGCCGATGGACGTACCGCTCTCTCTGGGTCACTGGATGAGACATTCAAGCTTTGGGACGTCGAGACTGGCGCCTTACTCCGTACGTTCGCGGGACACACGGGCGCTGTCCGGTCAGTCGACATTACACCCGACGGGCGCGCCGCCGTGTCCGCATCAGAAGATCGGACACTCAAAATCTGGGATCTCGCGACGGGAACTCTGCGCCGCACTCTCAATGGTCATAAGCGAGAGATTCTGTCCGTGGCCCTCACGCCCGACGGGCGCATCGCGATCTCCGGGTCATGGGACGAGACCCTCCGCCTCTGGGATCTCCAGGTCGATACGACCGTTTGTAAGCTCGCGGAGCACACGAATCCGGTGAGGTCTGTGGCTCTCACCCCTGACGGACGCACTGCCGTCTCGGGACTATCTGATGGGTCACTCGCGGTGTGGGACAGCGAAACTGGAACGTTAATTCGCGCGCTTCGAGGACACACGGACGAAATTTTAGCGATAGCGATTACTAACGACGGACGCACGGTCGTCACGGGCTCGCGGGACCACACTGTCAAGGTTTGGGACATCGGGAGTGGTATTCTTTTGCGCACGCTTACGAAACATACGGGGGCAGTCAG
This sequence comes from uncultured Nitrospirales bacterium, assembly GCA_964449475.1. GTDB lineage: Bacteria > Hydrogenedentota > Hydrogenedentia > Hydrogenedentales > VFKU01. The sequence continues at coordinate 6,326 of CAYUZD010000002.1, read as the reverse complement.
GGCTGTAGCCGTTACTATCGGCGGTCAGGTCGTCTCCGGTTCAACCGACCAGGTGCTCAACATCTGGGATCTCAAATCGGGTATTTTGCTGCGCACGATTTTGGGACACACCGGCGGAGCTTGGTCCATGGCACTCGAGCCATCAGGACGCACTGCACTGTTCGTGACCTACAACGGCCTGATCAAGGTCTGTGATCTCGATACCGGTGCCCTCCGTCACACGCTTGCGGGTCACGATCGCACCGTCACATGCGTGGCTCTCGCCCCTGATGGGCGAATCGCGGCCTCCGCCTCGTCAGACCTAATGCTGCATCTGTGGGACGTCGATAGCGGTGCGCTACTCCACGCGTTTAGGGGAAACGCGGGCCAGGTCCGTTCAATTGCCCTCGCGGCTGACGGTAGGACCGCGGTTTCCGTCTCTGTAGACAAGAAACTCAAAGTTTGGGATTTCGAGACCGGCGCAACCGTCGCGACATTCAGCGCGGACGATACGATGCTTGACGTGGCAGTGACTTCCGATGGCAAGACAATAGTGGTGGGAGACGCCTTAAGTCGAGTCCACTTCCTACGATTGGAGAATGCGACTTGACCTTGCGCCTTAAAGCTGCCCCAAGATTGTCCGTCCCGAAAATTCGTACTTGTAAAGAGACAATAACTTACGAGATTGCCTGAGTTCCGATAGGCGTCAGGTCGGGGGTTGCGATCTGCTAGCTTCTCGGCGAGCGTTCAACGGTTCATCTGGAGCCCGATGGGTGCCAGAAGCACGAAGGCAAGATTTCCTCGTCCTTAGTCTCGATCGACTCGCCACGATTCTCACATCTTGAGCGGAGCGCTAACTTCGTTTCCCACATCGGGGGATCCACCACTCACACCAGACATGCTTCGTGTCATTCCCGTAAACGAACCTGGATCAGTCACCGGGATGAACAATGTTCGATACCGCGCGCTCCTCGAATCCGTCTCGGTAGTTCAGCTTGAGCCTGTCGTTTGTCGCCAGCACGAACAGTCGAGTAATCAAGAGGAGTGCGTATACGACGAAGAAGGACTGGACGGCGATTCGTCTTCGCGAATACCAAATCGGGAGTCGCCGTCCCCGGACAATTTCGCCACTTACTTCAATCTCAGCTGGACGATTACGTTCTACGGTCGAGAGCAGCAGACCAATAGCAGCCCACGAGAACATTATGTTCGGTGCGTCGGCGTTCAGGAACGGCAATGATGGGCCAATCGCGGCCGAGAGACCGCTGTTGAAGGCGATATGATGAAATGCCTGCAAGGTAAGAGTTAAAGTGATTCCAGAAATGGCGAGTCGTGTGCGCAATACGGGGGTCGCCTCGGCAATTCGTAGCCCGAGAAACAACATCAACAAGAATAACAAGATCATGAGTGAACCGCCTACCAACCCCAGTTCTTGCCCTACGATCGTAAACAGGTTCCTGCCGTCCGCCGCAGGAAGGGCATAGGTGGCCGGCGCGGCGTTGCCGATGCCCACGCCGAAGATTCCCCCGCGCGCGACCGACGCGACCGCGTGTGTGATATGGAGCGGGTCGTGGAAGTTTTGCCACTTCTCGTCCGCAAAATGTGTCATTCTCACGCGCCGCTCAGGTCCTACAAGCAGCAAGACCACAAGCGCCAGAACCCATATGCCGATGAGCGTCCGCACTATATGTTTCCGGCTCAAGCCGCCTAGCCAAGCCATAAGGGTTACAACCACCACATAACCCAGGATCGGACTCTGACCCGTGGTCACACGCAGCAACGTAGCCCAAACGCACGCAAGAAGTAGTGCCAACAAGTAGCGGCTGTAACGTATGGCTGCGTTCCGGCCACCACAAAGGATGAGCGCCGTAGACATCGGCAAAAAAAGCTGCGTCAGCGGGGAGAGAAACGCCATCGAAGCCGGGCCACTCGACGCTTGACTCACTCGACCAGAATTCAGCGTCGCCAATCCGAGACGCTGGCCCACAGCAACAGCCATCAAGACCGCCGTGAAGGCAATGGTGATAATGAGCGCGTTCGAAGTCGACCACTGAAAGCGGGTACGACTCAGCACAAACGCGATCGTGATTCCGATCGTCACGTTGACGACGTGAACGACGAACTGCGCATCATTTGAGTCTCGATGCTGCGCAATTTCCCAAACGAAGATTGCGCCCAGTGCGCTTAGGACAATGGCTATCGCCAGCAGAGCCCATCGGCTACGCAGATCCTCGTGAGAAGTACCGATGCTACTGAAGATCTGTGCCCCGACCACCGCTGATTCCCCCGAATCAAGTAACACGCATTCTATCAATCCTGATCCGTGCGCCGTCGCTCATTGTCCGCGTCTGCGAGCAAGGCAGGTGGAATCGTCTAGCGACGCGTCTGCGCATCGAGTGCGCAACTCTCCTAAACGGTTTAGAGCAACAAACGACGAGTCTTTCGAATGGATTAATTGGCTGGCGCGGTCTTGCCGGATCAACCTCGGCGAAGCGGCCGGATAATTATCCGCAACGGGGCAGAATTCGACGCATTTGGGCGAAACGATTGCAATTCCGCCATTGGCGTAGTAGACTGCGTCTCAGAGAGTTACGACTGTTCCACCAGTCAGCACGAATGGCCCAAAACTGCTTCGGGACGAAGAGGCCGGAGGTTCAAATCCTCTCACCCCGACCACCGCTTTTTTATCTCCGAATCACCGTCAATCTTGAGACGTTGCGTCCATTCTGCGGGCGCGCGGGTGTCCTGCCCGAGGGTCCGTCGAACCTGTCGGCCCGCTTCCAGACCATAAGCCGTCGCAGTGTTTCGCCTCGCGAATCCGCGAAATTGGGCATTCGACCAGAGCGTGGAATTCCCACCTCATCGTGATTCCAGTAACTTGTGGAAACTGTAACTTGTATCTAAAATGGATGAATTGAATCGGAACGCTCTAATGCGTTCCATTCTGTGATTCCCTTGGGCGAAATCGGCATTACGCGTATGGCTGTATCGACCTCCGCGACGGGCCACATTGGCAAGTACCGGCTCCTCTCCGGCATCGGGAATGGCGGGTTCGGGGTCGTGCATCTCGCCGAGGATCTCGTGCTTGGCCGCAATGTCGCGGTCAAGGTGCTCCCCGCCCACCTCGTCTCGGATGCGAAGTCGCTGAAACGGTTCCGTGGCGAGGCCAAGCTCGTCGCGAAGTTGCAGCATCCGAACATCGTCCGGATTCATTCGTTCGAGGTCGTCGACGGCGTCCCGCTGATCGAGATGGAGTACATCGAGGGCGGATCGCTGGCGGATCGGCTTCAGCGCGAGGTGGTCACCCCGACGGAAGTGGTTCGCTGGGCCCGCGACGTGGCGTTCGCGCTCGAGCATTGCCACGCGCTGGGGATGATCCATCGCGACGTGAAGCCGTCGAACATTCTCATCAACCGGTTCGGCCGGGCCCAATTGGCGGATTTCGGGATCAGCAGCCTTCTCGCTGCGTCGGAAGAGAGCGGGATCGACGCGTCGCAGACGCAATCGTTTCGCGGTACGCCGCATTATGCCGCGCCTGAGGCGTGGGACGGCGGCACGCCCACGCCGGCCTGGGACGTCTACTCGCTCGGCGCGGTGATGTACGAGGCGCTGACGGGGGCGCCGCCTCACGGGGACGTCGGGCAACTGGCCTTGGCGCGGAAAATCGCGACCGAGCGCGTTCCGCTGATTCACAAAGTGAACGCCGCAATCTCGCCGGAGGCGAGCGCGTTGGTCGCCGAAATGTTGGAACCGCGGCCGGAAAATCGGCCGGCATCGGCCCGCGAATTGATTCAGCGGCTCGAATCGTTGCCGGAGTATGTCGCCGAGCCCGGCCAGCCAGATTCGACACGCACGATACCGATGATGCGACGCGATCGCGCGCGCGACCGGACCCGGCGCTTGCGCGCGATAATTGGGGCGACGGTATTCGCGCTATTCGTCGCGATCATCGGCATCGTCGCACTGGTGCAATGGAACGGGGCGAATGGAAACCCGATCGCGGGGCTCGGCGCGCGGCCGTTGGAACGCGCTTCAACCGAATCGATCCCGGCGGATCTGCGCGAGTGGGAGCTTGACGCGTTCTTGTCCAGTCGGCGCACGCCTCGCGCGGAGGCGGTCGTGATGGCGGCGCAACTCGGCAACGGCAACCCTTCATCGGATGAGCGCTGGCTCGTCGAACTGGCCGATGGCGTCCCGATTCGCGTATCGGCGCTCGGCGCAACGACGATCTCGGTATTTCAGTTGACCCCAGCGGGCCAATCGGGCGAGTTCAGCGTCGCAGGCGATTGGGCAGGGTACGCCGATGCCCATGGCACGGTGTTTCGCCACGGTACGGTGCGCGGTTCGTTGCGGTGGCGCGGCGATCCGGCTGTAGCGGCGGGAATCCTCGAACGACTCTCCGACGTGGATGGATCAGCGGCGGCGTTGCAGGTGTTGGCCGATGAGACGGCTGACAAAACGGACGTCGAGTTCCTGTACCGGCTCGAAGAATCCGACGTTCACCTCCCCGTGTTGTGGAACGAGCTCGTTCCGCGGCGCATGCCCTGGGCAGAACATCTCGTAGATTGGCTGCCGGCGTTTCCCGCGGGCCGGCTCGTTGCAGGGGCAGGCGAGGAGGCTGCCGGCGAATACACGATCGATGGATTGCCGAACGAGGCCTTCTGGATCCGGGGTGCGGGCGTTGGAGGACTCCCGGGATTTCCACCGGGAAACGACTCCGCAATCGCACTGCACGTCGCGAATTCGGAGGTATTGCTTTCCGCGCGCGTGCGCACCGACGCGGAATCCGGCGCGCTCGGGTTGCATGCGGCGATCATGCCCGGCTACAGCATGCCGAACCAGGCAAGCCTGACGATTCTCCTCAGCTACGACGGCCGCGATACTCGGGTGACGGTGCCCCGTGGCATCGGGACGGCCACTCCGCATTCAAGTTGCGCATCGGCCTTCGGGAACGGATACTGGACGGTGGAATGCGGTATCGCGTTCGCGCGGGAACCGTCGGCCGCGGGGACCGCGGAGGAGTGGCGCCTCAACGCTTCGATCCGGAACCTCGAATCCGGTGACACCCTCGTATGGTGGGGGTACCCGGACGAGGACGAGGTGCATCACGGAGCTGTTGTTCGGATCACGGCGTCCGAGCCGGAGACTCTTGAGTAATGTGGCAACTGACCGTGCGAATAGGAAAGCACAAGGGCGCGAGCTGGCCCATTTCGACGTGGCCGATCACGATCGGCCGCGCGGAGTCGTGCGACGTGGTCGTACGCGATCCGCTCGTGTCGCGCGAGCACTGCCGCGTCAGTGAGACGCGCGGCGGCGTGGTTGTCCTCGAGGACCTCGGCAGCACGAACACGACGCTCGTGAACGGCGAACCGGTCTCCTCCTGCGAACTCGGCATCGGCGACACGCTCTCGGTCGGTTCCGCGACATTCATGGTCACCAGGCTCGGCACGCCGCACGAGACTCCGTTGATGGCGCTCGCCCGCGCGACGACGGTTCGCGTCGTGGACTCGCCCGCAGTCCGCGACTTCATACCGGCCGCGACCGTCGACGTGCGGCCAAACGACGTGGACGAACTGCACGCGCTCTATCAATTCTCCACCGATCTGGCCGGGCTCGACCACGAACCGGACATCGCGGCCGCGGCCGCGGCGTTTGTTGAAGAACAGGTCACCGGCGCGACGGGCGTCGTGATTACGCGATCGGAGTCGGGCGCGTTCGATCGTGTATTTTCGGGCGCCGGCGTGATGGACGTCCGGCGGCTGAGCGCGCTCCGTGAACTCCTGAACAGTCCAATGGCCGAAGTTGAACCCATCATGCGCGGGCTGTCGATGAAACTGCACGACCGTACGACCGTGGTTGCGCCGTTGCGTGTTCGGCACGAAACCATCGGCGTGCTGAGCGCCTTCCTCGCCGCGGACGCGCCCGGAGACGTCGATTCCGTCGTGCGGCTCATCCTGTGCGCGGCGCGATCCGCCGCGCCGAGCCTGTGGGTCGCGCGAAACCTGACCAACCCACAACCGGATCGCGAGTCGACCCCGGCAGAAGCGCACGCGCGCGATATTCTCATCGGCAGCAGCGACGCAATGGCCAAGGTCCGCGCGACCGCCGGCCTCGTCGCGCGCGCGGAGTTGCCGGTGCTGATCCAGGGCGAGACCGGCACCGGCAAGGAGCTGGCCGCGCGCATGATCCACCGGCTTTCGGCGCGCGCTGGGGCGCCGTTCGTCGCAGTCAATTGCGCCGCGATCTCCGACGAACTCTTCGAGAGCGAATTCTTCGGCCACGTGAAGGGCGCCTTCAGCGGCGCAACGCGCGACCGCAAGGGGCGTCTCGAAACCGCGCATCAGGGC
>CAYUZD010000001.1:0-34944 GCA_964449475.1 uncultured Nitrospirales bacterium | reverse complement strand
CGTCCGGCGGCATGCAGAACCCGCAACAGAAAATGATGATGACGCTGATGCCGATTATCTTCATGGCGTTCTCGTACGGATTCTCGGCGGGCCTGAACCTCTACATCCTCACGAGTACGCTGCTCGGCATCCTGCAGAATCAGCTCGTGCGTGTCACCGACATCGGCGGCCCGGCCGTGGTGCCCGCGCCTGCCGCTCCGGCCGGCGGCAGTCCGCCATCGCCCGGCTCAAACCCAGTGAAGTCCGCGGCGCCCGTCCTTCGACGGAAAAAGCCGCAGCATTTCTATGACCGCGCTCAACAGCGTAAGAAGGAAATGGCCAAGGCCGACCGAAAACGTCCAAAACGGAAATAGATGCCCGCCTGCCGCGCAGTCCGTTCGCGCGCTCGAGTCCCGCAAGCGCTCCCGGACGCAGCAAGGGCATCGTCGGCCGTACAGCGCCCCGACGAACGCAGTGGGGCCAAGGGAGGCAAGACAGCAATGAAGATAGTGGAGACGACAGCGAAGACTCGCAAGGATGCCATCCAGAAGGCGCTCGACAAGCTCGGGTGCGAACTGGACGAGGTCGAGATCGAAATCCTCGACGAAGGCAGCGCCGGGTTCCTTGGCATCGGCCAGCGCGACGTGCACGTCCGCGTGAAGGCGGCGCACCTGTCCGGCGGCGTGATCACCGAGGACGATGAAGAAGGCGCCGTCGACGACAACATCGGCAATCGGATCGACGGCCCGCCAACGCACCAGCAACAGCGGTCGCGCGTCCAGACGCGTCGGCGTGGTCCCCGCGGGCGCGGCGGACAACCGGCACGCGGTGGCCAGCAAGGCGGTCAGGAACGCCGGCCCCAGCCGCACCTGGTCCGCGGTCCGCAGCCGATGTCGCGCGGCGCGGGCGCCGGTGGAGAACGCCAGCAACAACGCCCGCGCCCCAACCGCGAGGGCGATCAGGATCGCGGCCCGAATCAGTACCGCGATCGTGACCGGGATCGGCCGCGCTCCGGCCGGCCGCACGACGGCGGCGGAAACCGGCAACCGCGCGGCGGCGGCGATCGGCGGCCCCCGCGGGGCGAAGGCCGTGGAAACCGCGAGGGCGGCGGAGGCCGCGGCGGGCGTCCGAATCGGCAGCATGAACAGCGCCGGCCGCAACAGAACCAAGCGCCGTCGCGCCCCAAGCCGCGCAAGGAACGGACGCAGCCCATCGATAAGGAAGCCGCCGAGGCGCTGGGCAAGGCCGCGGCATCGCTGCTCGAGGAAATCCTCGCGAAGATGGACATGCCCGGTACTGTCGGCAGCAGTCTGAACGAGGACGACAACGTGGTGCTCGATGTCACGACCGAGCACGGCGGCATGCTGATCGGCCGCAAGGGCAAGAACCTGGAATCGCTGCAATTCCTGATTAACCGGATTTTCGTCAGCGGCGACGAGAAGGACACCGTCGATCGCATCCTGATCGACATCGAGGGCTACCGCAAGCGCCGCAAGGAACAGCTCGAGGAAATGGCGCGCGCCATGGCCGAGAAGGTCAAGACCTCAGGACGCGCACTGCGCCTCAAGCCGCTCGATCCGCAGGAGCGCCGCATCGTGCACCTCGCGCTCGAAAGCGATCCCGATGTGCGCACGTTCTCGCTCGGCAACAGTCTGCACCGCCGCGTCGTCATCGCGCCGGCGAACGAGTCCGAGGGCGGCGCGCAAGAGACCGGGCCGATCGACGACGCTACCGAGGACATTCCCGCGGACGAGTACGATAACGATCCGGATTTCAAGCGCTATGGCGACGGTGACGATGATTCCGAGCCGGTGACCGCGGACAATTCGAGCGGTGACTCCGACGAGAAGTGAAACCACCATCGCCGCGATAGCCACGCCGCCGGGCGAAGGCGGCATCGGCATCGTGCGTATCAGCGGTCCCGAAGCCGTCCCCATCGCGGGACGGCTTTTCCATGGTGCGTCCGGCCGAAAACCCGGCGACGGCGATCGGCGTGTGTTCTATGGCGAGATTCGCGATGACGAGACCGTGCTGGACGAAGTCCTGCTTCACGTGATGCGCGCGCCGCACAGCTACACGCGCGAGGACGTCGTCGAGATCAACTGCCACGGCGGCGCGGGTCCGCTGCACGCCGTGCTCGATGCCGTGCTGCGCCAGGGCGCACGGCTGGCCGGCCCCGGCGAGTTCACGCGCCGCGCGTTTCTCAACGGGCGCATCGATCTTGTGCAGGCCGAGGCCGTCATCGATCGCATTCGCGCACAGGGCCGCGCCGCGCTGGCTGCCGCGTCCGCCGCCGCGCGCGGGACCCTCTCGCGGGAGATCCACGCCATTCGCGAAATCCTTGTTTCAGCGAAGGCACACATCGAAGCGGCGATCGATTTTCCCGATCAGGATGTGCCCGGCGAAGTCGCGCCCGAATTGCTGGCTGCGGTGGCGTCCGCGCGCGCGAAGATGGAACGGCTGCTCCAGACCGCCGATGCCGGACGATTGCTGCGCGAAGGCGCCACGGTCGCCATCACCGGCCGGCCGAACGTCGGAAAGTCGAGCCTGTTCAACGCGCTGCTGCGTGATTCGCGCGCCATCGTTACCGCGCATGCCGGTACCACGCGCGACGTCCTCCAGGAGACCGCCCTCATCGACGGGATTCCCGTCCGACTCACCGACATGGCGGGCATTCGCGAGTCGTCGGACGAAGTAGAGCGTATGGGTGTCGAATCCGCGCGGCGTGCCGTGTCGGAGTCCGCGCTGTTGCTGTTCGTCGTCGACGCGGTGGAGGGAGTGATCGAAGCCGATCGCGTGCTGGCGCGCGAATTGGTCCGACTGGGCATTCCCGCATTGCTCGTAGTGAACAAGATCGACGTCTCGAGCGCACAGAACGCGTCTGTTCCTGAAATCGCTGCGGACCAAACGTGTCGCGTATCGGCCCAAACCGGTGCCGGGCTGGAAAATCTGGAACGCGCAGTCGCCGCCCAGCTCCGGGGCGGGCCGGCAACGGCGCCCGACCAGGCGCTCGTCACACGGCTGCATCAGAAAGACAGCCTGCGCCGCGCGTTGGACGCCGTACGCCGGGTCGAGGAGAGGTTCGACCGCTCCCCCGAGTTTCTCGGCATCGACCTCGTCGAGGCGCTGGACGCCATCGGCGAAATCACAGGGGAGACGACCCCGGACGACATACTCGATCGGGTGTTCGCTTCGTTTTGTATCGGTAAATGAGGCCGTGTTATAAGCGATTGGCGCGGAATGACTTGTGTATAAAGAGTTAGGGACCCGGGACTGAGGTTGTCCCGGGCCCCCGCGGAAGGAGAAACGCCACATTCGGCGTTGACCAACCTGAGTGTACCACCGGATTTCAAATTCTGCAAATACAATAAATTCAATTTTACTGATAAAAATGACAATTCGTCAACCCATTCCAACACCACGACTTACGCCGTTCAATGCGCGGGGGTGTCGGTGAAGTTCGTACTCGAGGCTGTGGACCCGACCGGTGCGCGCGCCGGACGGCTCATCCTCCCGCACGGCGAGGTACTCACCCCGGTCTTCATGCCCGTCGGCACGCAGGCAACGGTCAAGGCGCTGAGCGTGGACGATCTGCACAGCATCGGCGCGCAGATCATTCTTTCAAATGCGTACCACCTGTATCTCCGGCCGGGGATGGAGGTCATGACGGCGGCTGGGGGCCTTCACCGGTTTATGCGCTGGGACCGACCGATCCTGACCGACTCCGGTGGATTCCAGATCTTCAGTCTCGCGGCGATGAACAAGGTTACCGAAGAGGGCGTGCAGTTCCAGAGCCACCTCGATGGCTCGCGCCATTTCATGACACCCGAGCGCGCGATCGACGTCCAGCGTACGATCGGTGCGGACATCATGATGTGCTTCGACGAATGCACGTCGTACCCCGTCGAACATGCCTCCGCGGCGGAATCGATGCGAATGACGCTGCGTTGGGCGGAACGATGCAAGCGACAACGGGAGTCGCATGGCGACACGGGCCAGTCGCTGTTCGGCATCGTCCAGGGCAGCGTGTTTGAGGACCTGCGCGTCGAGAGCGCGCGCGCGACGGTCGAAATCGGATTCCCCGGCTACGCCATTGGCGGCGTCAGCGTGGGGGAGAGCAAGGCGGACATGCTGCGCGCGGTCGATTGGGTCACGCCGCAACTCCCGGAATCCGCCCCGCGCTACCTCATGGGCGTCGGCCCGCCGGACGACTTCGTCGAGGCCATCGCGCGCGGCGTGGACATGTTCGATTGCGTGATGCCTACGCGCAACGCGCGGAACGGTACGCTGTTCACGTCGCGCGGCAAGGCGAACATCAAGAACGCGAAGTTTCGGGAGGATTTTTCGCCGCTCGATCCCGCGATGCCGACGCCCGTTTCGCGCGACTATTCGCCCGCGTACCTGCACCACCTGTTTCGCGCGGGAGAGATCCTGGCATTGCGGCTCAATACTTTACACAACCTGTTCTTTATGCTAGACTTGGCGGCCATTTGTCGCCGTGCGATTCTTGACGGCCGCTTCGCTGATTTCAAGCGTACCTTTCTCGCCGCGTATCGCGGCACGCCCAGCCGGGAACCCGAGGGCGATAGCCGGGAGGAGGCAGCATTTCGTGTGGAATGAAACGGTAGTGTACGCGCAGGAGACCGCGCCCGCGGGCGAGGGCGGCGCGCCGCCTTCGGGTCTGTTCGGCGGCGGGTTCTTCCCCGTGCTCATCCTGATGTTCGCGGTGATGTACTTCCTGATGATCCGGCCGAACCAGAAGCGCGAACGCGAACGCCAACAGATGCTGAACTCGATCGCCAAGGGCGACAAGGTCATCACCACCGGCGGGATTTGCGGCACCGTGGTCGGCGTGAATGAGAAGACGGTCGTCCTCAAGGTCAGCGACGAACCCGTGACGAAGATCGAATTCATGCGCAGCTCAGTCGCGCAGGTGGCGAAGGAAGACGCGGGCGCCGCGTCCGACGGCAAGAAGTAGACCGGACGCGCACGCGCGCATCCTCAAGGACGGAGTCGTACATGCGAAAACATCTCGGACGCACGCTGCTCATCACCGCCGCCGTGGTCCTGTCACTCGTGAATATCTATCCGACCATCGGCTGGTATGGCCTCGATGAGGTGGAGCAGCAGGCGCGCATCGAGAAATGGCGCGAAGACGAGATGACAATGCGCCGCGAGGGTGCGGGCATCATCGAGCGCACGATGCACGGGGTGCGCAAGTGGTCCGAGTTCAACCGCGATATGGTGATCAACCTCGGGCTCGACCTTCAGGGCGGCGTCCTGATGGTCGTCGGGTTTGACATGACCCAAGAGATGACGGACCGAGGGCTCGCCGAAGCCGACGTTCAGGACATCGTCCTCAAAAACATCACGAACCGCATCGGTGAGTTCGAGGCGAAAGAGCCGCTGATCCAGTCCCTCGGCACTAATCAGATCCAGATTCAGCTGCCCGGCCAGAAGGACATCCAGCGCGCCAAGGACATCATCACCCAGACGGCGCACCTCGGGTTTCACATTGTCGCCGGCCCGGCGGAGACCATCGCGCTGTTCAGCGAGATCGACGCACGGTTTAACAACGGGTTCGTGCCGTTTCTCGAGCGCCCGCAGGACCGCGGCGCGCCGTTTCGCGTGACCGTTGACAATTTCGAGTTGGTCAGCCGCGTCGTCCAGGAAGCCATCAATACTCCGGGACTCGTCCCGGCGGACAAGACCATCGCGTTCAGCCCGCCGCCTGACCCGTGGGATCCGGAGTACTACGAGATCTACGTCATGGACCGCGAGGAGCGGATGTCCGGCGAGGGACTCACGTCGGCCGTCGCGCGCCCGGACGATCGCCGTCCGGGAAACTGGCTCATTATTTTCCAGTTCGACGGCGAAGCATCGGGTGAGTTCCGGGAACTCACGCAATCCAACATCGGAAACGCGATGGCCATCGTCGTGGACGACAACGTGATGTCCGCGCCAACCATCGAAAGCGCGATATCGGGTTCGGGCAACATCACCGGCAGTTTCACCGCGGACGAGGCCAAAGATCTCGCGATCGTGCTCAATTCCGGCTCCCTCCCGGTGGACGTGCGCGAGGAGTACGCGGCCATCGTTGGCGCCTCCATCGGCCGCGAGGCGGTCAGCAACGGAGTCAATGCGTCGGTCATCGGGTTGGTGCTCGTCATCATCACCGTTATCGCGTGGTACCGGTTCGCCGGGTTCATCGCAGTGCTGTCGTTGCTGTTCAATGGGTTGACGCTGCTCGCCGCATTCGCGTATTTCGACATTACCCTGACCCTGCCCGGCATCGCCGGCATGGTGCTCACCATCGCGATGGCCGTGGACTCTAACGTCCTCATCTACGAGCGCATCCGCGAGGAACAGCGGATGGGCAAGTCGATTGCCAACTGCGTCGAATCGGGATTCCAGAACGCCGCATCGGCCATCCTGGACTCGAACATCACCAACCTCATCGCCGCCGCGGTGCTCCTGCAATTCGGCACCGGCGCGGTCCAGGGATTCGCCGTAGCACTCGCGATCGGCGTTATCACGACGTTGTTCGCGGCCCTCGTGTTCTCGCGCGCCGTGATGGAACTGGTCGCGGAACGCCAGTGGGTCTCGCGCTTCTCGATGACCGAATTGATTCCGCTCGAGCCGAAAATCAACTTCCTGGGCAAACGCCGCATCGCGATTCTGTTCAGCATCGTGATCACGATCGCGGGTATCGCGGTCTTCGCGATGCGCGGCGACGAGAACTTCGGCGTCGACTTCCGCACCGGCACCAACGCGCGTATTCAGATCCATTCCGATCGCGAAGTGGTTGACGGCGAAGTGCGCGATGCGCTGGCGGCGGCCGGTTTCGACACGCCCCAGGTACAACACTTCGAAATGGAAGGCGTTGCCAGCGATAGCACGTTTCTGATCCGCGTGACGGAGTCCGAACAGATCGACGACGAGTCAGTCTCGACCCGGCTTCAGAAGGCCCTCCTGCCGCTGTCCGCGAACCCCGCGTCGGTCGAGCTGGATCAGGAGGTTGAACTGCTCTCCGTCGAGACCGTCGGCCCGGCCGTCGGCGCACAGCTTCGTCTGGATGCGCTTAACGCCGTGCTCTACGCGATACTGTTCATCATCGCGTATCTCACGTTCCGCTTCGAGTGGAAGTACGCCCTCGCGACTGTGGTCGCGATGGGACACGACCTGCTCGTCGTCGTGGGCGTCATGTCCGCGCTCGGACAACAAATCACCATTCCCGTCATCGCCGCGCTTCTCACGATCATCGGATACTCGCTGAACGACACAATCGTCGTCTTCGACCGTATCCGCGAGGATCTGGCGCAGCATCGCGGACGCGCGTTGTCGTTCGTCGAGAGTCTGAACGTAAGTCTGAACCGCACGCTGAGTCGCACGCTCCTAACCTCGGTTACGACGATGATCGTCATCATCGTGATGTACTTCTTCGGAGGCGAAGAGTTGCAGCCGTTCTCGCTGGCCCTGATTCTCGGCATTGTCATCGGCACATACTCGTCCATCTACGTAGCGTCGCCCGTGGTCATCGCGTGGCAGAATTGGCGCGACAAGGTGCGCGGGAACCGTGACGAGGACGGCAAGGGCCCCAAACGCAAGGCTAAGGAGGCGTAGGCCCGGGGCTCGCGCGGCGCACGGATGGATGAATCGGCCAACGTACTCCTGCGCGCCGCCGGTGCCGGTCCCCGGCCATTCTCGCGGTTCGCGCTGGCCAGTTTCGTATTCGCCGTCGTCTCAATCCTGGGTCTGCTGCTAGGTCAGTTCGCTCAGGGGCTCGTCTATCTCGTCTTGTGCTTTGTGCCGGCCATCGTGGCCGGTCACCTCGCGCGGCGGCAGTTCCGCCGGTCGCCTGGCACGTACCGCAACGAATCCATGGCGACGTTCGGCCTGTCCGTGGGGTATCTGGCGCTGTTTCTGAACGCGTTCGTGATCGCCGCGATGATGTGGCTCGCTGCCGGGTGATTCAGGAGCGCGGCGCGCGCGCCGCCTCGATGTGACCCCGGATGTACCGATGCAGGACGAACTTGAGTTCGTCGATGATGGACTCGTCCTGATTCGGTCCGCCGCGCATCGAGAGGTCGAGTAAAAGGTTGCTCGTCTCGAGAATCACGCGGCCCATCGTCAGAATCTGGTTGCGAGGCAGCCCCGGCAGAAGCCGCTTCAGGAACTCGGCAAGCGGACTGGTGATGAGCGCGCTGCGATAGTGTTCGCTCGAGTCGCGCAGCTCCGCCGTGTTCTGAATGGCCAGCCATACCGAGTGGAACGCCCAATCCGTCCGCCACAGCGTCGCCAGACTGTCGATCGTGTTCTCGAGCGCCTCGTCCCAATCGTCGATCGTCGCCGGCGCAAGGTGGATGCGCAACGACTCGCTGATCTTCGACCGGTAGCGTTCCGCGAGTGCATTGAAAATCGCGAACCGGTTCGGGAAGAACTGGTAGACCGACCCAATCGACACCTTGGCCCGCGCCGCGATCGCATTGGTCTTCACCGCGTCGTAGCCGTCCTCGGCGAGCAACTGCGCGGCGGCGTCGAGTATTTTCTCGACGCGGTCCCGGCTGCGCTGCTGCATCGGTTGACGCCGGGGCTGAATGCCGCGTTCGAGGGTGGGTGCGCCGTCCGAGGGGTCCATGCGAGCCGCTCCGTACCTGCCCTGGCATTGTATATGCACGCAAGCGCGGAAAAAAGGCGCCCAACAGCGGCGGGGCGCCGTTGTCCGGCCTCCCCCGATTTGTTACAGTTCGGCTCTTTCCGAAGCTTCGAACCCATTGGCCGCCGTCCGCATGAATCCCGCCCCTCGTTTGTCGCTCATTATCCCCACGTACAACGAATCCGCGAGGGTGTCCGCGACCATCGAGAAGGCCGAGAGATATCTGCGCGCCCAACCCTATGCGTTCGAGATCATCGTCGTGGACGACGGAAGCGGCGACGATACGGCAGGGGTTGTGTCGAAGGCGTTCCCAGGCGTTCGCGTCGTGCACTATGCGCAAAATCGCGGCAAAGGCTACGCCACGCGCGAGGGGGTGCGGGCCGCTCGCGGCGAGGTCTGTCTCATCTACGACGCCGACGCGTCGACCCCGATCGAAGAAGTCGAACGTGTGTGGGCAGAACTCGCGAAGGGCGCCTCGGTCGTGATTGGATCCCGCGCATTGCCCGGCAGTCGCGTCGAAGTGCCACAGCCCAGGCACCGCCGCATTATGGGCCGCGTGTACAACACGCTGCTGCGAGTGCTTGGGTTGACGGCTTTTCGCGACACGCAATGTGGGTTCAAGGCATTCGACCGCGCCGTGAGCGATCGCGTCGTCCCGAGGCTGGTCATCGACGGGTTCGGCGCCGACTGCGAACTCCTCGTCGCCGCGCAACAACAGGGTTTCAGCGTCGTCGAGATACCCGTCCGGTGGATTAACTCAACCGACACACGCGTACGCCCGATTCGCCATACGCTCGTGATGATTCGCGAGGTCCTGCGCGTACGCGTCCGGTCCTGGCGCGGAGCGTACCGCGCAACCGGATCCCTCTAGTCGTCGGACACGGCACCGCGCGAGTCCATGTACGCCTCCCAGAGGTCCTCGCGTACGAACACGGCGCGCAGCACGCCGGGACGCAGGCCCGCGGTGAACGGACCGAAGTACTCGTCCTGGAAACTTGTGGATACGGAGTCGATGAGTCTCGGGTCGACTATCACGATGTCCGCGTCGGCGTCTTCCGGTACGCCATGGACATAGTGAAGGTTAGGGTAGCGGCGCAAATACCACGGAAGCGGCCAGTAGTCGGCATCAGGCTGAATGATCTTGATAGACACGTTCCGGCCCGATGGGCTCGACGCCGCGATGCCCTCGACCTGATCGACGAAGCGCACCAACGCCGTCGATGTATGCGCGTATACATAGGGATTGCGGACGTCTGCCGCGTAGACGGTCTCCGCGCGCCAGGATTGAACGCTTAGGTGCGTCAACACGAGCCCGAACGCAATGACCACCAGCGCCCGGCGCCACCCGGCAGGTGCCACGTGGACTGCGCGTGACACGGCCATCCCCGCGAGCAAGACAATACCGAAATAGAAACTCAACATGCTCCACGGGGTCTTGTAGGGGATCACTGAATACGCGATTGCAAGCAGCAACGTGTACAGCGCGAGAAACCGGGCGAACGGCGCGGCGTCCTCCGTGCCGCGCGGCGGCCGCATGAACGCGAGAACTATTCCTGCCAACCCCAGCGCGAGCACGTGCCCCTCGCTCCACCACGGCCCCGGCGCGCGCTTCGTGTACCACAACAGCGAGAGGTAGTAGTACCACGGCTTGTCATGGATGTGGCTTCCGGAGGCACGATCGAAATAGTTTGCATACGTGAGGACGCTGTCCAGCGGACCGCGCCAGTGCGTGAAGAACGCGCTGAACAACACCACATTGACGGCGAGCGCTACCCCGATTGCGGCCACGCCATGGCGCAGCGAAGGTTGCGTGGTCTCGCTCTCTTTATCCTTCGTGCGGCCGTGCAGCATCCACACAACGACACCAGACACCGCCATCGCCGAGTAGGCAAGGACGGTCGTTTCCTTCGTCGCATGCATCAGGCTTATTGCGATTCCGAACGCGATGGCCCATCCGAGTCGCGGACTCCGCAGATACCGCAAGGCAAACACGATTGCGGCGAACGTGAAGAAGACGAGCAAAGTCTCCTGGATGAAGTATCGGGAGTAAAACGTAAACGCGGGAGAGGCGAGCAGGATCAGTCCCGAGCAGATCGCGCTGCCGGTGCCGATCTCGCGGCGTGCCAATGCGAGCAGCGCGATCAGGCCCGCGCCGAACGCCACCGGCACGATCCGCACCATCCACGTATCCGCATCGGCGAGCGAATTCGTGCCGGTCAGGTAGAACGGAATGAGCGCGAGGTAATACAGCGTCGGCCCGTGGTGGTCGTGGGGATCGTAGACGTACCGCCCCGTATCGAGCAGCTTCCCGGCCTTGTACGCCTGGTTCGCTTCGTCCCCGTGCACCGGCCGGTATTCGAGTTCGGCCGATCGCACCACGAGCCCCGCGGCGGCGATCAGCAGTATGGCGGCGTAGGGGGTGCCGTGCGCGATGCGCCTCGACCAGCGCCGGGACACAATCGCTCCGGCTTACTCGGCCGGCTTGCCGAACACTTCCGCTTCGACGTAATGATTGAAGTCGTCCGTCGTGTTCCCCTTGCTGAGGAACCGGATGGCCCGTGCCTTCACGCCGCCGGTGTCGAAGAATTTGCCGCGATAGTTCTCGATGTATTCCTTGTCCTTGCCCGCGCCCATACCCGCGGTGTCGTCGTGATCGTTGTTGAAAATCGTCCGCACGTTCTGCGTGAAGGCGGCATCGTCCGCCACCTGGATCGCCACGTCAAAGTACACCCGATCCCCTTGGTGGAAGTGCCAGAAAAGCACCGCGTAAATATCGTACGCCGCACCCAGGTCGATCTGAATCCACTGGTGTCCGCGATCGAGTCCCAGCAGGCTCTCGTCCTTGTAGCTCTTGTCGCCGTCCACCAGCATGGCCAGGTCGCCGAACTGCGTTGCGGAACTCGCGGTTACCGGCTTGCCCTTGGCCACGTTCTCGGTTCCTTCCGGCACCATGAACGGCGGACGCGGCTTGTAGTTCGGTTCCTCGAGGTTCGGCCCGAAATAGTCCAGCGGCGTGCCGCCGAAATACGGCTCCGGCAACTCAATACCGAGCTGGACCTTTCCGGCTTCTTCCGCGAACAGCGGAATTGCCGTCAGCACCAACGAAAGACCCAAAAACATCGAAACACCACGCATGTGTCACCTTTCCTTGACCGCACCGGGCGGCATACCGTCAAAACGAGTCCGGGCGGGAGTTTAGCATACGGCGGAGCAGACGATAAATCCGGTCGTACATTCACCACGCCGGACCGGCCGCGCCCGAGCATGAATCCACGGGGAAGTCCCTTGGGTCCAATCGTCGTGACGTTTCGACACCGTTTGTCCGCATTGCGACGGCGGTGTTAGACTCCGTTCCGCTGATTTCTCAGTTTTCAGGGGAGCCCGTACATCATGTCCACCACCCACTCTGAGTGCGCGGCCGTGCGCGGGTGTCTCGATGCCTGCGACCGGTGCGAGCGCGTGATCGACGCGATCACGCCCGAGATGTACGCCGGCGCGTTGCCGGGGCGCTACCCCGTGGGCTCGCATCTCCGCCACGCGCTCGAACACTTCCAGTGCTTCCTTGCGGGATTGAATGACGGGATCGTCGATTACGATTCCCGCGCGCGTGACGAGATGCTCGAGCGCAGCATCGACTGCTTCCGCGAGAGACTGCGGGACGTGCGCACGGGACTCGCCGCCGTGTCCGCGTCATCGGTGACGACTCCCCTGCGCGTCCGGCAGTCCGTCTCGCTGGACGCCGAACCGGACGTCGTCGAGAGCACCGTCGGGCGCGAGCTCGCGTTCCTCTCCGGACACACCATTCACCATCTCGCGATCGTGGTGCATCTCTGCCGCGAACACGATGTCGAGTTGCCCGAGGAAATCTCCCTGGCGTTCTCCACCGCCGCGCACCAGCAAGCCGTCAAAGGGTAGGCGTCCCAGATCGCCGTCATGTGCACCGTCACCATCTACCGGGGGAACGGCGCGCTTGTCGCCACGATGAACCGGGACGAGGCGCTAATTCGCGCACCGGAACTCCGGCCCGAGATTATGCACGCGCCGGACGGCGTCGCCTGGATTGCCCCGCGTGACAGTGAGCGCGGCGGGACCTGGATGGGCGTGAACAATTACGGCGTCGTGGCGTGCCTGCTCAACGCCTATCAGCCGGGCGAGAGCCTCCTGCCCGACACAACCGGACGATTCCGCACCCGCGGCGAGATTGTCTCCACGCTGCTGGCGCAGGGAGACGGGCGCGCCGCGCGGCGTTGGCTCCGCGACTCGCTCGATCCGCATGCCTACCCGTCGTTTACGCTGCTGGTCGCGAGTCCTGAGGGCGCGGTGTCGTGGGAGTGGCTCGGCGAACACGGGCCGGCGGAGACGGAACTCGTCGAGGATTGGGTATTGCGATCGTCGTCCGGCTGGGACAGTCTCGATGTGCGGCTTTGGCGCGAGGAGCGCTTCGCGCAGTGGCGTCGTGAAGGCGAGCCGCACGTCGGCACGCTTCCCTCATTCCACCTGATTCAGGAACCCGGCCACGCGGAACGCTCGCCGCTGATGCGCCGCTCGTGGTCCGCTACGCGCAGCATCACGCAGGCCCGCATACTTCCAGAGTCGGGGCGCGTCGAGTTGCGCTATTGGCCCGAGCCGGCTCCCGACTCGCGCGAGCCGGGCGCGCACTGTTCCCTGCCGCTCGCGCCCGCGAGGTCGCTCGCGAAGGCCCGCTAACGTGGCCGAACTGTTCGATCGGGCACTGCACGCACTCTCGAACGACCCGATCCTTCAGGGCATGCTCGCGATCGCGTGCAGCTTCGTACTCGAAGACCCGACGATTATCGCCGTCGGTCTGCTCGTCGCCGATGGCAGCATGGCGTACTCCACCGCGCTCGTCAGCATGTCGATCGGCATCGGGGTGGGCGACTGGGGGCTGTACGTCGCCGGGCGCTTCCTGGGACCGAAGCTCGTTGCCTGGAAATTCGTTTCGCAGGCCCGGCTCGAGCGCATCCGCGTCTGGTTCGACGAGAACATGTTCACCGCCATCCTCGTCTCGCGGTTCGTCCCGGGGCTTCGATTGCCTGCGAACATCGCCGCAGGCATGGCGCGCGCGAGCCTGCGGACGTATCTCCCGTCCGCCCTCTTTGCCTCGCTGCTGTGGAACTTCATCGTACTCACGCTGATCTCGCGGGTCGGCAGCGCCGTCATGCCGATTCTCGGCGATCTGAAGTGGCCCATCGGCATCGCGCTCATCGCCGCGGTCATGTACATCCAGCGCCGGTCGTACAAGCAAATGAGCACGGACCCCGAGAGTGTCTCCGCGGAGGAGGCGCCCGCGTCGTTCTTCGAGTTCTGGCACCCCTGGCTGTTCTACACGCCGGTCGCGGCGTATTACTTCTGGCTCGCGCTTCGCTATCGGAGCCTCACGCTGCCCACCTCCGTCAACCCATCCATCTATTCCGGCGGCATGATCCGGGAGTCCAAGAGCCAGATTCTCGCGCTCGTCCCGGAGATCTCGCGCCGTTGGGTCGCTCCACACACGACTTTTTTTTACAGCGACGACGGCCTGCCCGTCGATACCCATGTCGGCGATGCGTTGAACGCGCTCGCGGCCGCCGGCATTACGTTCCCGATTGTCGCCAAGCCCGACATGGGCCAGCGCGGCGCCGGAGTGCGGCCGGTGCGCACCGCCGACGAACTTCGCGACTATTTCTCGGTCTTCCCGCGCGGCAATCTGCTCGTGTTGCAAACACTCGCGCCATTCCAGCATGAGGCCGGCGTGATGTATTACCGGATGCCGCACGAGGAGCGCGGGCGCGTGATCTCCATCACGCTCAAGGAGTTCCCGGTGGTTGTGGGCGACGGCCGCCGATCGCTGCGCGAGCTGATTCAGGCCGACGACCGCGCCCGGCTGATCGCCGAGGTGTACTTCAAGCGACACGAGGCCACGCTCGACCGCATCATACCCGACGGCCAGAAGTTCCCGCTGGTCTTCGCCGGGAACCACGCGCAGGGCTGCATCTTCAAGGACGGTCTGCACGTGCTCACGCCCGCGCTCACTGCGCGCATCGACGAAATCGCGCAGTCCCTACCGCAGTTCTACTTCGGCCGTTTCGACATCCGCTTCCGCGACTTGGAATCTTTTCAGCGCGGCGAGGGATTCTTGATCGTGGAGATCAATGGCGCGGGCGCCGAAGCGACCCATATCTGGGACGCCGATGCCGCGCTGTCCGATGCGTACAGCACCCTGTTCGAACAGTACCGAATCTTGTTCGGTATCGGAGACATCAATCGCCGGACCGGTCACAAGCCGATCGGCCCCGTTCAATTCCTTAGGGATGTGATAAGCTACCACCGTCTTGCACGCAACTATCCTATGGCCGGTTGACGCTGCGCCCGCCGGCATCTCGAGCAACGACCCATGGCCCACGTAGAACGCGAGGAAGGCAGGCTGTCCTGGGGCGCGTTTTCCAGCGCGGAGGACTTCGAGCGCCGCCCGCGCGACGTGGACTTCCTCGCGCTGCCGCACACGCCCGCGGACCGCTACGTCGCGGGCTTCGCCAACTCCCGGCGCTGCGTCGAGGCGGCCCAGCGATTGCGATTCGAGGTGTTCAATCTCGAATTGGAGGAGGGCCTCGCGTCGTCGATGGCGATCGGGCTGGATCGAGATCGCTACGACGAACAGATGACGCACCTCGTCCTGATTCACCGCGAGTCCGGTCGTGTGGTGGGCACGTATCGCTTGCAGACCATTCAACACGCTCTCGCGACCGGCGGAGTCTACTGCGCCGAGGAATACGACCTCGCGCCGCTTGAACCCTATTTTGCCGAGAGCATCGAACTCGGACGCGCGTGCCTCGCCGCGGATCATCGAAACTTCCGCGCGATGATCACCATGTGGCTCGGTATCGGCGGATTCATGAACGCTTATGGCTCGCGGTATCTGTTCGGCTGTTGTTCCCTGACCACGCAAGATCCCGACGACGGCTGGCGCGCGATGAAAACCGTCCGTGAAGGAAACTGCTTGCATGCCGACGTCCTCGTCCGTGCGCGCCCGAGCCATTCCTGCGGTCCTCCCGAACGTGAGTTGGCCCCGGATCTCGGACCCGCGCTCAAATTGCCCAAACTGTTTCGCACCTATCTGAAGCTCGGCTCGGTCGTCGTTTCCGAACCCGCCATCGATCGCGATTTCGGCACCGTGGATTTTCTCGTCATGATGGACGGTAAACAGGTGGCGCTCTCGCGGCTGGACGTATTGGAATGAATCCCGGAGAAGTGGGCGCGGATTCGCCGTCCGAAGCACGCCCCGCGGCCCGCGCATGGTCGAACCCGCTGCTCGCCATCGCGCGCCTCGGCGGTTTCGCCGCGTGGACGCTGTATTGCTACTGCGGCTGTCTCGTGAGCCGCGCCGCGACTTCCGATCGCGCCGAGAAGCGCGCACGGTCAGCGGAATGGACCCATCGCTGGCTGCGCCGCGGCGCGCCGATCGCCGGTATTCGGATCGACGTGCGCGGTTCGCTTCCCCCGGCGCCCGCGTTGCTCGTGCCGAATCACCTGGGGTATCTCGACATTCTCGCGGTCGGCGCCGCCTGCCCCGCGGTCTTCGTCTCGAAGGCGGACGTGCGGTCGTGGCCCGTCGTGGGCCACTTATTCGATATGTCGGAGCACATCGGCGTCATGCGTTCCGATCGCCGCAGCCTCAGCGGCGTCAACGCCTCTATCGCCGAACGCCTCGACGGCGGACTGAGGGTGTGTGTCTTCCTCGAGGGGACGTCCACGGACGGCTCGCGCATGCTTCCCTTCTATGCGTCGCTCGCGCAGCCCGCCGTTGACACCGGCACGCCGATCGTTCCCGTCGCGTTGAACTGGTTCGTCGACTCGTCGTCGCTGAGCATCTCGGAAGACGTCGCCTACTGGCGGCCTGAACACAACTTCGTCACGCACGCCTGGCGCGCGATCGGTCTGCGCGGCATTCGCGTGACGGTCAGCTTCGGCGATCCGATCCCCACGGAGACCGGCGCCGACCGCAAAGCGCTTGCCGCGAAGGCGCGCGAAGCCGTCGCTGGGTTGCTGGAAGCCAGCCGCGACCGCGCCTAGCATGCGTCGGAGTCGCTTGTGGAAGCTGGGCGTCGCGTTGCTCGCCTTGATCGTGTTCGAGATCGGATCGTGCCAGGTCTTCGACGCGATCGTTGAAACCGAGGACGCCGAGGACGTCGTGCGCGGACAGTTGGAAGTACCAGTAGGCTGGTCAATCAGTTACATCCGGCAACCGGCAGCTGCGGCCGATGCGCCGCGACTCATCTATGTCCACGGCACCCCGGGCGATGCAAACGCGTTCCGCTCATATGTGCAGTCGCCCATCCCGGGCTTCGAGTCGATCTCGATCGATCGCCCCGGATTCGGCCGCACCCGGCCCCGGCGACCGGCGCTCACGCTTCGCGAACAAGCCGAGTGCATCGAGCCGTTCCTCGTCCAGCGAGGTGGACGCTGGCCCGTCCTCATCGGCCATTCCCTCGGCGGACCCATCGTCGCGCAAGTGGCGGCTGATTATCCCGGCCGCGTCGGGGGCCTCGTCATCCTCTCGGGTTCGCTCGACCCGGCGGAGGAAAAAGTCGCCTGGTATCAATGCATCGCCAATCTTCCCGTGATCGCCTACATGATCCCGCGGTTCCTGCGAAACAGCAACCGCGAGCTGTTGCCGATGAAGGCCGAACTCGAATCGCTGCAACCACGGCTCGCCGGGATCGCCTGTCCTGTTATCATCCTCCACGCGCCGGACGACATCCTGGTGCCGTTCTCGAATGTCGCGTTCATGGAGCGGAACTTTCCGACCGGGCAGATTGTGGACACCGTCGTCCTTGAGGGCAAGAACCATTTCATCCCGTGGAACGCGGAAACCGACGTACGCAGCGCCGTCGAGAGGCTCGCAAGGGCCGCTGAGGCCAATACAGTAGTGGAGGAGTCGCCATGAGCAAGGTCGCATTCATCACCGGCGGGTCGCGCGGCATAGGCAAGGCGTGCGCGCACCGATTCGCCCAGGCCGGCTACGACATTGTCATCGCCGCAAAGACCACCGAGGAAAACCCAAAGCTCCCCGGCACGATCTTTACCGCCGCGGACGAGGTCTCGCGGCACGGCACCGAGGTGTTCCCCGTCCGCTGCGATGTGACCGACCTGCAAAGCGTAGACCAGGCCGCGCAGGTGGCGCTCGACAGGTTTGGCCGGGTCGACGTCGTCATCAACAACGCCGGCGCGCTCTGGTGGAAGACGATGGACGAAACGCCGATGAAGCGCTTCGACCTGATGATGAACGTGAACGTACGCGGGTCCTTCGCCGTGACCGCCGCCTTCCTGCCGGCGATGAAGCGGCAGAACTCCGGTCATGTCATCGTGATGTCGCCACCGATCACGATGGACATGCTCCCCGGCCACATCGGCTACTGCATCAGCAAGTTCGGCATGACCATGATCGCGCACGGCCTGCCCAAGGAATTCGGCTCGCTGAACATCCGCGCGACCGCACTTTGGCCGAAGACGCTCATCGAATCCTACGCCACGATCAATTTCCAGCTCGGAGATCCCAGTGTCTGGCGCAAGGCCGACATTCTGGCCGATGCCTCGTATGAAATCGTTCAGCATCCTGAACGCTCCAACGGACAGGCGTTGATCGACGAGGATTTTCTCCGCGCGTTGGGTTACACCGACTTCGATCGGTATCTCTGCGTACCGGACGGCAACCCGACCGTTATTGTGTAACGTGTCGACAACGCGTGGGAGAGTCCAAGTATGTATACGCCAAAAGTAGTCGCATTCTCCGGAAGCCGGCGAATGGATTCGTTCAATACGCGGCTCGTCCGCATCGCGGCCAGCGCCGCACGGGACGCAGGCGCGCAGGTCACGATCGTGGATTGGGACGCGCTTCCGCTCCCAATGTTCGATCAGGACGACGAGGCCGCCCACGGCCTACCGGCGCACGTCCGGACGTTTCGCAACCTGCTCATCGGGCACGACGGGTTCCTGATCGCCGCGCCCGAATACAACAGCTCGATCACGCCGCTGCTGAAGAACGCGATCGACTGGGCATCGCGCGCTGAGCTCGGCGATCCGCCGCTGAAGGCGTTCGCGGGCAAGACGGCCGTTCTGATGAGCGCCTCGCCCGGCGCGCTCGGCGGCCTGCGCGGACTGGTGCATGTGCGCGCGATCCTCGGTAACATCCAGGTACTAGTGCTGCCGGATCAACTTGCCATCTCGAAGGCCCACGAAGTATTCGACGCGGACGGGCGGCTCAAGGATCCCAAGCAACAGGAAGGCGTCGAAAACCTCGGGCGGAAACTGGTCGCGACGCTCCGCAAGCTCCACGCCTGACCGGCGGGTCAGGAGTTCGCGCGCAACAAGAAGTAGATGGCCACGCCGGTGATCGATACGTAGAGCCAGATCGGAACCGTGTACTTCGTCACCCGCTTGTGCAACTCGAACCGCTTCGTCGCCGCGAAATACACGGCGCTCATGATCAGCGGTAGCGCAAACACGGTGCATCCGATGTGCGAGATCAGAATGAAGAAGTATACGTAGCGGATGAACCCCTCGGTCAGAAACTTCGTGTCGCCGTGAATGTTGTGGTAGGTGATGTAGCTCGCGAGGAACACGACCGACAGCGACACCGCGCTGATCATCAGCGTCATGTGCAGCCGCTTGTGTCCCGTGCGGATCGCGACGAACCCGGCCATGATGCACGCCGCGGCGAGTCCGTTTAAGCCGGCGTTCACCGCCGGCAGGAACGACAGCGCGTCCGGGTTCGGGTCGCGCTCCCCGCGGAAGTACAGCAACCACACCAAGAACGCGAATGCTGTGGCGCTCAGCGCGAGGATTCGGATTACAACGGGGCGGATGCCGGGATCGTGGGCAATCGTTTGATTCATGCGTCTCGGAGAAACTCGGAGAAAGATCTCGTTCCTGAGTAGCTTAACAGATTCGGGCGGGTTCGACGAAGCGGCGGCGGCCGGACGCGCTCCGGCCGCCGCGATGTGTTTCGCTGACTGCTACTGCCCGATTAACTCCTCGGGTACTTCGTGTAGAACAAGTCCCGCGCCGTTTACCGGGAATTGACCGCCAACGTTTTCCGGCGACGGAATCCAGCGCTGGAACTCCACATGGCCGTCCATGTACAAGACGTTCGCTCCGCCCGGAACGTGGTTGAAGTGATCTGCTTCCGGTGAAATCGCGTCGTGAATCACCACGAGATCCGACGCCGCCTGGGCCGACGCGCCAGGGTTGTTGATATCGGTGATAAAGAACCGTTCGATCCCCTCGCGCAGCCGTTCGAGCCGGTCCCGCCCGTCAATCGTGCCAAAGACGTCCGGCGCGGTCTCCAGCACGAGTGAACCGTCGACGAAGTCCTGCGCGCCTTCGATGTCATCGGCATCTGCAAACGGATCGATTCGCTCTTCGTAGTTGAAGATCAGCGCCTCCTCCAGTACGACGAATTCCGTCAGCGACCGGAACATGTTCCGATGCAGCGCCCAGCCGTAGTAGTAATACGGATGGTCGACCACTTCGCAGCCGGTCAGCTTCCCGTCGTTCGACACGCCCAACAGCGGGTTCGACACGGGGTCCCAAAGCGGGCTTTCCGTATCGCCTTCATCCCATCGCTCGATGGCGGTTGAGCCGCCAAGCGAACTCGGGCAAATCAGCACGTCGAGATCCGGCAGGTACTCCGGATACATCGCCGTCATGTCGAACATCCAGTTCCATGCGGCGTGCACTTCCGGCACGCAATTCGTTATCTGCAGCCGCGGGAACCGTTCACCGCGCGTCTCGTTCGCGTACATCTTGAGCGACAGCCCGATCTGTTTCAGATTGTTCTGACAACTCGCTCGGCGCGCCGCTTCGCGCGCACGCGCCAACGCCGGTAACAGGATCGCCGCGAGTATTCCGATGATGGCAATGACGACCAGTAATTCAATCAGGGTGAAACCCTGCTTGTGCTTATTCATGACGACATTCCTCGTGTTGGGTTGCAGTCCTTTGCCGCGCGCACTGCGTACCGCCACCAAGCGCGGACGGTACCGGGCAGTGACGCGTCGGGCAGTTGTTCGATGAGTTCTTTGGAGTGAGTTAGGACAGAAACGCGGGAGGAGAGCGTGGGGAGGACGGCGCCCAGTCCGGTTCGAGGCGCGGGGTATCGAGTCCGGTCGGACGCTCCCGATCGGCGGCATCCGTGACGGGCGCCGCGGCATCCGGTGCGGCCACGGCGATGCCATGGCCGCTTCCGGACTGACAGATGGCGCAATGCGGGCTCGAATGCGCGCCGCCGTCATCGGCAGGGTGATGCAGCAGCCCGTGCCCGGCAAACGCCATTAACAGGCAAACGGACAGGGAAATCCCTATTCGGAGTTGCCAAGTCGCGTTTTGAGTACGTTTGCGCACAGCCGGTACTAGATAAGAAGGGATTCTCAGTAGCAGAATACGCCCGTTTGCGCGGATCGTCAAGCCCATACGGAAAAATAGCACATTGCGCAGTTACGGCCTGCAAAAGTCAACATTTTGTGGTAGCATTAGGTAGTTTAGCGTACCGGCGTGATGCGCCATGAGGGGAACGCCCGGTGTCCGTCGCCGAAGGGGACGTGACCTGCCCAAAATGCGGGCAAGTCACTGAAATCACGAAACTTATCTCCGGAAACGTGTGTCCTGCGTGTTTCCGGAGTGTCCGGTCCCGTGCACAGTCGTCCGCGGAGCTGGAGTTGGTTTCAACGCCTGCCGCTGCGCCACGGTCAGCCACTGGCGCGCCACCCGCACGTCGATTCCGATTCCGTCGCGAGCATTACGTTCGGGCGACGTTGCTCGCATTGATGGTGCCGCTCGTGTTTACGATCGCGATGCCGCGCGTGTTCGACCTGCAGAGTCGTTCCGACCTGGCGGCACTCGAAAGCCTGACCGCCATCCGCGGAAAGATCGACAGTCTCACCGCGTCAATGCGACTGGCCAATTCCGAAGTCATTCGGCGCGACCTTGATCGTCTCTATGCGGTCACCGATCAGGGCGAAGGACTCACGGGCATCGTCGGGTTCGCCTCCGGCATTCTGGGCGGGGCGTGCATCGCGGTCCTGTATCTGAACTCGCTTCGCAATAGATCGATCGCGGTCCGCGCCAACGTGGGCAGCGGACTCGTCATCCTAATTCTGCTCACCGTCAATCTTATAGCCGTCCGATATGCGCGTGTCGAAGCCTCGACGACGTTTACCAGCTCAACCGACAGATTGGGCGCGCTGATGAGCCGGATCCAACTCGCGGCCATCGCTTCCAACGATGAATCCCTCGCGACACAATTGATTCAGTTCGCTGGGAACACGACCGCCACGACGGAAGACGGCGCGACCGCGCTGCACCTGGCGGCCGACCGGGGCATGACCAAACTCGCAACGGAACTCGCCCGCAGCCGCAAGGCTGAGATCGACGCCAAGGACGCGAACGGCAGGACGCCGCTCATGCTCGCCGCGGCGTCGGCCCGGCCCGAGATCGTCTTGGTGCTCGTCAAAGCAAAGGCCGATGTCCAGGCGCGTGATGAGAACGAGCTCACGCCGCTCCATCTCGCGGCCGAGGCGCGCCGGACCGACATCGTCCGGCTCCTGCTCGACGCCGGCGCGGACATAAATGCGCGCGACAATACAGGCCGCACCGCGCTATCCGTCGCCTATGCCCAGTCGGACGACGAGCTTTTCGCCGCGCTCATTGACCGTGGGGCGCACGTCGGCGCATCGGAAGAGGGCGCGCGACTGGCGCATGACGCGACCGCGGAGGCGGTCAAGGCCATCGAGCGCAGCAGGGACGATGATCCGGATGCCGGCAAGGATGAAACGGAACAGCTCCGCCAGTTGCTGATTCAGGGCGCAGACCCCAACGCGCGCATGGAAGGTGTGGGGACTCCGCTGCATCGCGTCGCCAGGGCGGTCGCGTCGCTGCCGCGTTCCTCGCAGCGCGCGCTCGCCCTCGGCCGTGTCGCCAAGGCGCTGCTGGATGCCGGCGCGAACGCGAGCGACGACGGCGGTGTCGGCCGGGTGCCATACGACGTTACGCATGCTGCCCGGTTCGGACATGCCGACCGCGTGCGGCAGTATTGCCAGGACGATCCCAAGGCGCTCTCAATTCAGGGGCTGTACGGTGAATCCGCGCTCGCCATCGCGGTGGAAACCAATCAGTCCGAAATCGTGCGCGTGCTTCTCGAGTACGGCGCCGACAAGGGCGCCTGGCTTGGTGCCGGCCGCAGCCCGATCGAGACCGCGGTACTCAATTCAACCGACGAAGTCGCGCTGATGCTCCTCAAGAACGGTTTCGCAACGCCCGATACCAAGAGTCCGCTCGGCGGCCCGCTCCACATCGCCGCGAAGGACGGCCGAATCGACCTCCTCGAACCGATGATCGCCGCGGGATATCGCGTTGAGGTCAAGGATTCGCGCGGGAACACGCCGCTTCACCTTGCCAGCGAAACCGGCAAAGTGGACTTCGCGAGGGCGCTGGTGGAACGCGGCGCCGATCCGCTCACCTGGAACAACTCCGGCGAGACGGCCGTCTCGCTGGCCGAAAAGGGCGGTTTCAAGGAATTGTACTCGTACTTCAAGCGGCAGACGCAGACGTCGTCCGCATCCTGAGCCGCGCTACAACGCCACGACGTACTCGTTATCCGCGTCCCACGCTACCATCTTCTGTTGGAACCAGGACAGATTGCCCATCCGCGCCGCGACCACGCCGTACAGGCCCAACTCCGGCGGACAGAACAACGCTTCGCCCGTCCGGATCGCGGCATGATGGTTCATGTGGTGCGGACGCAGATCCTCGCCGCCGGTCTTGACGTGCGATTCCGAGGTCTTGCCATCATCCTCTGAGATGATGTCCCAGCCCGTCGAAGTAAAGACTAGTGTCCCAGATTTGCCGCGAATGCAATGCGGACTCGGCCGCTTGTTCGCCATCGTACCCAATAGGCGCACCGTCATGCCGTCCGTCACACCCTCGACCGCGGGATACTCGAGCAACATCTCCATGCTGTCGGGCAGATCGCGCCCGTCGTTCCACGTGTAGATCCCGCCCAGGCCTGCGACCCGTGCCGGAAACGTCAGCCCGCACGCGCGGATGATCCGCGTGATGCGGTGCACGAACAAATCGGTCGCGATGCCCCCTGAGTACGCGCGGTAACACCGCCACTCGAAGTAATGGTGCGGGTCCCAAGGCCGCGGCTCCCGCGGATAGAGCCAGCGCGCCCAGTCCAGCCCTTCCGGCATCGCCGTCGCGTCCGACACACTCGTCCTGCGCCATGGCCCGCTGCCGGCTGGATGATTTCGCACATACTCGATTTCCGCGGCGACGACCTTGCCGATTTTTCCGGCGCGGATCGCGTCCAGCGCCGACGAATAGCTGTCATCCGCCATGCCCTGCACACCAACCTGAAGTTTCAGGCCGGTCTGCGCGGCCCTCTCGACAACCTCCTTCGCCTCGCGGACGTCGTAGCACATCGGCTTTTCGCAGTAGACGTGCTTTCCGGCGCCGAGCGCCTCCATCGTCAGGTAGTGGTGGCCGTGCTCCGGAACGGCGACCAATATGTAGTCGATATCCGGGCTGCCGAGCACATTGTCATAGTCCGTCACGGCAACGGCCTTGCCGCCTGAATCGTTCACGCGATCGCGAAAGGCGTTCGCGCGTTCGGGGTTCACGTCGCACGTCATCCGCACATCGATGTTGTCTTCCGCCGCGATCGCGATGAGTGTGTCCAAGTGGCTCCCGCCCATGCCGCCGCAACCGACGATCGCCGCGCCCAACCGATCGTTTGCTCCGATCGTCCGGGCATGACTACGCGCGGACATCGCCATCGCGCCCGCCGCGATCGTACCCGCCGAAAGAAATCCCCGCCGCGTCACGCCCAATGGTTCTTGCATGCCTTCACTCCTTCACACGATCCCACTCATCGGATCGTCCACGTAGCATAACGTCGCGCCCATACGCCGGACAACGGGTCCGACAGGAAATCAAACGCCTCTACATGTTACGATCGCCGAGTCCCTCCTGAAGAATTCCGGGGTTTCACGGTTGCTCAACTACATCTACTTCTGCGTCGGCGTCGCGTTGCTCATCAAAGGCGCCGACTACCTTGTCTCGGGTTCCTCCTCGTTCGCGCGCCGGCTCGGCGTGCCCGAGATCGTCATCGGCCTGACCATCGTCGCGTTCGGCACGTCCATGCCCGAATTTCTCGTGTCGGTCGTCGCCGGCATGGAGGGAAATCCGGAAATCGTCATTGGAAACGTCGTCGGCAGCAATATCTGCAACGTCCTGCTCATTCTCGGCATCTGCGCCATGATCCGGCCGGTCCATGCTCAGCCCAATACGGTCTTCCGGGAAATACCGTTCATGGTGTTGTCGTCGCTGGTGGTTACGTTCCAGTTGAACGACACCTTCCTCGACAAGGGTAGCCCCGCGATCCTCGATCGCACGGACGGTCTCGTTCTGCTGGGTTATTTCGCGGTCTTCCTCTACTACATTGCGCTCGTCGTCCGCAGCGGCGCCGGCCCGAGCCTTGAAGAGGAAGACCGGCCGTCGCATACGGCCGGCTTCGCGCTCCTGCTGATGGCCGGCGGACTCGCCGGGCTTGTGATCGGTGGCCGGCTCACCGTCTCAGGCGCGGTGGGCCTCGCCGAGTCGTGGGGGATGAGCGAACGGTTCATCGGGCTCACCGTCGTCGCCATCGGTACGTCGCTGCCGGAGCTCGCCACGTCCGCCGTCGCGGCGTTTCGCAAGAATTCGGACATCGCCATCGGTAATGTCGTCGGTTCGAACATATTCAATATCTTCTTCGTGCTCGGCATCCCGGCATTGCTCTGGCCAATTGCCTACGACGTCTCGTCGAACATCGACTTGATCGTGATGAACCTCGCCTCGATCGCGCTGTTCGCCGCGATGTTCATCAGTCGTCCCGGAAAAACCGTGCAGCGGTGGGAGGGAGGGTTGTTCTTCGGCAGTTACATCGCCTACATCGCGTTCGTGCTGTACCGGGGGTGACCCGCGGACCCGATCGACGGGAGCACTACCGTATTCGGAATGATACGCGCGAGGTGCGGTCCGTCTAATTCGAGGCCGACTCGCCGCGCGTCGCGGCCAAGCATTCACCCTCGCAGATGGGGCAACCTTCCACGTCTTCGCACTGTTCCTGGCCGGACCTGAGGAACGACTCAAGTTCCTTTAGCAGCTTCGGATGCGCTTCCAGGAAGTGCATCAGGCCGAGGAGCCGCTTGCCGGTCTCCAGGCTCACCAGATGCTCCATCTTGCACGCATCCGCGAATGCCGTGTCCTTGGACAATCCCAGAAAATCCGTGAAGAATCGCGTCAGAATTCGGAAGTTGTGCTCGACGAGATTGACGATTTCGGACCCCTTGTCCGCGAGTAACAGGAACCTGTTCGGGTCTTCCTTCACCCATCCGCGCTTCTTCAACTGCCGGATGGACATCGAGGCGGCGCCGCGCGTCACCTCGAGCTTATCCGCGACGTCCGTCACTCGCGCGTACCCGAGTTCCTCGCGCAACGCGTCGATCGCCATCAAGTAATGCGCCGCGGAATGCGTGAGCTCGTTTTTCTCGAACTCGCGCCAGTACGCGGAATCGTTGATCTCTTTGGACATGCGGATTCTCCCACGTGCAACGCACAATCCACACTCGAAGCCACATTCTATGCCACGAGCGTCAAACAATCAAATCAAAGTTTACCAGCGTTAAAACACGTGGCGCGCCGCCACTACTCCCGCCGAAGCGCTGTCGCCGATAGTTGAGATTCTCCGCGCGAAACGCATAAGGTGTCCCATCGTCCTCCACCGACACGTCATTTGGAGCGTCGCGTGCTAATCAGAACAATCCTGATCGCTGCGGTGTCCGCCGCAACGGCATCGTCCGTTCACGCGGATCGCGCGCACCTCAACGACGCGATCGATCGACGCCTCGACGAGACCTGGCAGTCCGCTCTCAGCATTTGGAACTGGGCGGAACCCGGCTACCAGGAACTCCAGTCCTCGAAGTTGCTCTCCGACACGTTGGAGCGCGCCGGTTTCCGCGTTGAACGCGGCGTGGCCGACATCCCCACGGCCTTCGTCGCCACGATCGGTTCCGGCACCCCGATCATCGGGATCCTCGGCGAGTTCGACGCGTTGCCCGGGCTCGCACAGGAGGCCGTCCCCGCGCGTACGCCGCGTCCGGGGAACGATTATGGTCACGCCTGCGGCCATCACCTGTTCGGCGCCGGCTCGATGCTCGCGGCCCTCGCGCTCGCCGAGGCCGTCCAGCGCGGCGAACTGCCCGGCACGATTCGGTATTACGGCACGCCCGCCGAGGAGGGCGGCGCCGCGAAGGTCTTCATGGTGCGCGCGGGCCTGTTCAACGACTGCGACGCCGTCCTGCACTGGCACCCCGGGGATCGCAACACCGCTGGCGATCCCACCAACCTGTCGCGGTTCGCGGCGAAGTTCCGGTTTCACGGCACGGCCGCCCATGCCGCCGGCTCCCCGGAACAGGGCCGGTCCGCGCTTGACGCCGTCGAACTCATGAATCACGCGGCCCAGCTCTTGCGCGAACACACTCCCGACTTCACCCGCATCCATCACGTCATCACATCGGGCGGCGACGCCCCAAACGTCGTCCCGGCCTTCGCCGAAAGCTATTACTACGTCCGGCATCCCGATCCGCGCGTCGTGCGCGACCTCTACCGGCGGCTCGTGCTCTGCGCGCAGGCCGGCGCGCTCGCCACGGAGACGCGCCTCGAAATCGAGCCGCTTGGCGGGACCTACAACCTCTTGCCGAACGACGCGCTCACGGAAGTCACGCTGCGAAACCTGAAGGAGTTCACGCACATCACCTATACGCCGGAGGAGGAGTCCTTCGCGCGCGAAATTCAGCGCACGTTGGCCGCGCCCGCTCCGCTCTCGATGGCCGGCGAAGTTATCGACCGCGACGGCGATCTCAGCAAGGGGTCGACAGACGTTGGCGATGTGTCGTGGGTCGCTCCCACGACCGGTTTCCGCACGGCGTGTTGGGTACCGGGCACGCCCGCGCATTCCTGGCAGGCGACGGCCGCCGGCGGAACCACGATCGGACGCAAAGGCATGGAACTCGCCGCGCGCGTCCTCGCCGCGACGGCCTGGGACCTCGCGCACGATCCCGCGCTGCTCGGGCGAGCGCGCGAAGAACTCCAACGCCGGACCCAATACTATCGCTACGAGGCCATGCTCGAGCCGGACCAACCGCCTCCGCTCGAATACCGCGACGCGCCGTCCGCGCATTAGGCCCCATCTCGCGGCCTTTGCTACACTCGCCCTGCGTCAACTACGGGGACACGCGTGACGAAAAAAGCCAGGGCATCCGACCGGTCGTCCGGCGTCGCGCCGCGCCACGAGGACAAGGTCGTCATTGGCTGGCTCGAACCGGTTGACTTCGTGGAATGGGGGATACGGCGGCTGCGCGCCAAGGTGGACACCGGAGCGAACACCAGCGCGCTGCATGTCGAAAAGATGGAGTTTCTGCCGGACGACTACGCCGAGTTCGACGTCGTCCTCTCGCGTCAGAACGTCGAGCAGCGGCAACGGATCGTCGCGAAAATCTCCCGCTGGGCCAAGGTGCGCTCCAGCAACGGCCACTACTCGATGCGGTGCTTCGTGCGCACCACGATTCGCATCGGGCCCGTCGAAAAGAAGATTGAGTTGTCGCTCGTCTCCCGTGAGAAAATGACGTATCGCATGTTGCTGGGCCGCGAGGCCCTCGAGGGTGACTTCGTCATCGACGTCGGCCGCCGGCCCGTCGCGTTGCCGCCCATCAAGCGCCGGGCGAAACGATAGACCATGAATATCCTGATCCTCAGCCGGAACCTGAACTCGTACAGCGTCAAACGCCTGTGCCAGGCCGCGCGGTATCGCGGTCACGCGGCGCACGTGCTCGACACGCTCAAGTTCTCCATCATGCTGGAGCACCAGAAACCCGCGCTGTTCTACGAGCACCGCGCGCTGCCCCAGACCGATGCGATCATCCCGCGGATCGGCGCGTCGATCACGTTCTTCGGGCTCGCCGTGGTGCAGCAGTTCGAACAGGTTGGCGTCTACTCCATCAATTCGTCACTCGCCATCGGCCGTTCGCGCGACAAGCTCCGCGCGATGCAACTGCTCAGCAAACACGATGTCGGCATCCCGGCCACGGCCTTCGTGCGCGACGCCGACGAAATCCTGCCCGCCATCGAGCGGCTCGGCGGCCCGCCCGTGATCATCAAGGTGCTCGAGGGCACGCAAGGCATTGGCGTCATCCTCGCGGAGACCACCAAAATCGCCGAGGCCATCATCCAGACCTTGCAGCTTGCCCGGCAGAACGTCCTCATCCAGCGGTTTGTGAAGGAAGCCGGCGGATCGGATCTGCGCGCGTTCGTCGTCGGCGATCGCGTCGTTGCCGCCATGCGCCGCACTGCGACGCCCGGAGAGTTCCGCAGCAATGTCCACCGCGGGGGTTCGGCCGAAGCCGTCACGTTGCCGCCCGAGTTCGAGAGTACTGCGATCCGCGCGGCGCAAATTATGGGTCTACGCATGGCCGGTGTCGACATGCTCGAGTCGAACGAAGGTCCGCGCGTCCTCGAGGTCAATTCCTCACCCGGCCTCGAGGGTATCGAAGGCGCCACCCGGCTCGACGTGGCCGGCGCCATTATCGAAGACATCCAGCAACAGGTGTTGTTCCCCGAGGTGGACCTGCGCCAGCGGCTCCGGCTCACGGGGGGGTATGGCATCGCGGAATTCACCGTCCACGGCATGCCCGCGCTCGAAAATCGCGCGTTGCGCGATACGGACCTCACGCAGCACAACATCCACGTGATGAGCATCACGCGAAAGAACGCCATCATCCCAAACCCAAAGGGCGACGAGGTCGTGCGCGAAGGGGATCTGCTGCTGTGTTACGGCGAGTTGCGCGAGCTGCGCATGATGATGCCGCCGCGGCGCGAGCGTGACGTGCCCGAGAAACCCGCGCCGCTCGATATCCCACCGGCCGAGGGCGGTGCGTCCGTCTAGTTGCTCGATTTGAACGACGCGACGAGCGACTCGATGACTTTCTTCGCATCGCCGAAGATCATCCGGACGTTTTCCTTGTAAAACAGCGGGTTCTCGATCCCCGCGAACCCCGATCGCATCGAGCGCTTCACGACGAACACGCTCCGCGCCTGATCTACATTGATGATCGGCATGCCGTAGATCGGACTCGTCTCGTCCTCGCGCGCCGCGGGATTCACGACGTCGTTCGCGCCGATCACGATCGCGACGTCCACGTTCGGCATGATGGGGTTGATGTCATCCATCTCCACCAGTTGCTCGTACGGCACGTTCGCCTCGGCCAGCAGCACGTTCATGTGCCCCGGCATGCGTCCCGCCACCGGATGCACCGCGTACTTAACCTCCGCCCCGTTCGCCTCGAGCAGGTCGCCCAACTCACGCACCGCGTGCTGCGCCTGTGCGACGGCCATCCCGTAGCCCGGCACCACCACCACGACGCTCGCGGCCTCGAGCACGTAGTAGGCGTCCTCCGGCGTCAGCGCCTTGGCTTCGCCTTCCACCGCTTTGCCGCTCGTCGCCATCGTCCCGCTGCCGAAGCCGCTGAACAGCACGTTGGCGAGCGACCGGTTCATCGCCTTGCACATGATCTGCGTCAGGATGATGCCGCTCGCACCGACCAACGAACCGGACACGATCAGCACGGTGTTGCTGATGACGAACCCCGCCGCGCACGCCGCCAGGCCGGAGTAGCTGTTCAGCAGTGAGATGACCACCGGCATGTCCGCGCCGCCGATCGGTATCGTGAACAACACGCCCAGCACGAGCGCCAGCACGATGACCGCGACGAGCGGAAGATAGGTGAGCGCCGCGTTCGGGTCGTACACAAACCACACCGAGCAGCCCAGAATGATCGCGACGATCAGACCATTGACGATCTGCTGGCCCGTGTACAGCACCGGCTTCTGGTCCAGCACGAGGCCCAGCGGTTTCTGAAGCGGCTTCAAGATGCCCGCCAGTAGCCCGGAACTCTTCTTCTTCAGCCGCGATTCGATCCGCCACGGAATCTCGGCGAGTTTCCCGCCCGCGATCATGCTCCCGGTGAAGGTCACGCCCCCGATCAACACGGCAGCGATCGTCGCCACCGTCTCGACCGCATTCGCCTGCGGATCGTAATGGCCGCGGCGTGTATGGTATTCGGCCCACCCAACCAACAGGCTCGCGAGCCCGCCCGAACCGTTGAAAAACGCGACAAACTCCGGCATCGACGTCATCGGGACGCGCAGCGCGGACCACGCGCCGACGATCGAGCCGATCGCCGCGCCGGCGGCAATGTACTCCCAGCGCATCTCCATGCTGAAGCACGTCGCCACGATGGCGACCAGCATCCCAAGCGCGGAGACTAGGTTTCCCCGGCGCGCCGTTGCCGCCGACCCGAGCATCTTGATGCCGAAGATGAACAGGATCGCCGAGGCGATATAACTCAGTTCGACGAGGGTGTGCGAGTTCACTTCGCGTCTTTACCCTTGGACTTGAACATGGTCAGCATCCGGTCCGTCACAAGATAACCGCCGACCACGTTAATCATTGCCAGCGCGACCGCAAGCGCGCCGAGCGCGGTCGCCAGGCCGTGGTGTTCGACGTTCCCCGCCGCGACCAGCGCGCCGACGATGGTGATGCCGGAAATCGCGTTCGACCCCGACATCAGCGGCGTGTGCAGCTGCGACGGCACCTTCGAAATCAGCTCGAAGCCGAGGAATATCGCCAGTACGAACGTGAACAACAGCAACAATTGCATCGTGTGTCCCTCAGGCCGTTCCCGATTCGATTCGGCTGCGAATCATCGGATGACAGATCTCGCCCCCATGCGTCACCAGGCAACTCTTGATGATCTCGTCGTCCAGCTTCAGCGCGAAGCGCTTGTCCGTCTTGTTCCAGAAATGTTCGAGCAGGTACCCGACGTTCGCGGAGTACATCTGGCTCGCGACTGCCGGAATCCGGCCAGGCAGGTTCGACAATCCCACGATGCGAACGCCGCCGATCTCGACCTCTCGATCGAGCTCGGCACCTTCAACATTTCCGCCCGTCTCGATCGCGAGATCGATAATCACACTACCCGGCCGCATGCCCTCGACCATGTCTCGCGTCACAATCCGCGGCGCGGGCTTGCCGAACAACTGCGCCGTCGTGATCACCACGTCGGACTGCGCGCAGACCTTCGCCATGCCTTCGCGCTGCTTCGCCTGCTGCTCGGGCGTCAGTTCCTTGGCGTATCCCTGCTCGGTCTGCCCCGTTTCGCCGAGATCGATCTTGACGAACTTCGCGCCGAGCGACTGCACCTGTTCCTCGACCACGGGCCGCGTATCGAACGCTTCCACGCGCGCACCCAGCCGCTTCGCCGTGGCGATCGCCTGCAATCCCGCCACGCCCACGCCGATGATGAACACACGTGCAGGCGCGATCGTCCCCGCCGGCGTCATCATCATCGGCAGAATCTTCTGCAACCGTTCCGCCGCGAGGATGACGGCCATATAGCCGGCCAGGTTCGCCTGCGAACTCAGCACGTCCATCTTTTGCGCGATCGTGCTGCGCGGGATCATCTCCATCGAGAGGCAACTTGCCCCGCGCACGGCCATCTCCCGGAGAAATTCCGGATCGCCGAATGGTTCGAACAAACCGACAACAATCGCGCCTGGCCGAATCCCGGCCAGCGTGTCGGCCGGTGGGCGCCTCAGATGCACAATCAAGTCCGCCCGCGCGACGCAACCGGCGTGATCCCCTTCGATCGTCGCGCCCGCGTCTCGGTATTCCGCATCCGCGACGTGGATCGGCGCGCCCAAGCCCGGCGCGACAATGACCTCGGCGCCGGCGCCCGTGAGCTTCTTGACGTTCGCGGGTAGCAATGCCACGCGGGTTTCGCCGGAACGAGATTCCTTCGGAACGTAAATGATCATGGGAACGAGAAACAGCCTCGGAGGGAGCGCAAACCGGACCGGAAAGGCGCGTAGTATACGGTCGACCGCCGCGCGATGCAACGCGGCCCAGAATCCCCCATAAAAATGACGGGGCGGTGGGCCCTTGGGCCCACCGCCCGTACGATGCGGGGTGTGTCTACGAGGCGACTCCGTGTTCTTGGCGCAAGGCACACGGGTCGAGTCGTCTTCGACGGGGCCAACGGGCTGCGGTCGTCGGCGTCCATCAACTCGTTGCAGGCTTCGTTTAGGGTTTTAGCGGATGAAACGCCTACAAGCTGGGCTGAAGAGCGTGTAGGCTGGTACCCAATCCCCCTGCGGTGTCGCCCCCCTGACACCGGCATATGAATACCACAACCTGTAGGTATTGTCAAGTATTATTTTCAATAGGTCGAATTATGATCAAAGTCGAACCTACCTATTGTGTGTGAATTCTGCCCAGATACGTCCATAAATACGCACAACGGGGCCCATTTCGAGACGCAGTGCCGCGACTATTCAGGGCAGCGCCAGCGCTACGAGTTCCGGTGGCGATCCGCTGACGGTGAGCGCGATGTACTGCTTTCCATCCGCAAGATAGGTCATCGGCGTGCTGACCGGACGGCCGGGTAACGCGACTTCACCAATGACCGCTCCTGTTGACTTGTCGTATGCGGTTAGCGAGAACTTGCCATCGGCCGACGCCTGCCCGAGTGCGAGCAGCGTCTTGGTCAGAAGCGGCCCCGTCTCGCCCTCACCGCCGACGGGCGGCAGGTTGAGCGCCTTCAGGTCCGGATGGTTGCGCACTTCGTCGCCGTTTCCCGTCGGCGTCATCCAGACGTGCTCACCCGTATTCATATCGATGGCGGTAAGGCGCGTGTAGGGCGGCTTGAATAACGGCAGGTTGTTCGGCCCGCGCGCAAGTCCGCCGCGGGCGCCGTGCGTATAGCGCAAGTTGCCGCCGACGTCTTCGCCCGGCGTGTAGAAATGGACGACGGAATATCCCGCCTGCGAAGGCACGTACAGAATGCCCGTCTCCGGGTCTGCCGCCGCGCCCTGCCAGTTCGCACCGCCACCCAGTCCCGGCCGCATGATCGTCGCCTTGCCCATCAGCGGCGGCGTGAACAACGGACCCAGCGTGTACTCCTTTGTGATGTCGAGCGCCGCCTGCTTCAACTCGGGCGTGAAGTCGATCAGGTCCTCCTCGAGTGCGCCCTGGTACTCGAACGGCGCCGGACGTGTTGGCACGGGCTGAGTGGGGGAGAGCCGTTCACCTTCCAGATTGGTATTCGTGTCCACGGGCCGTTCTTCGATCGGCCAGATCGGCTCGCCCGTAACGCGATCGAACGCAAACACGAAACCCTGCTTCGTAATCTGCGCCAGCACTTTCACCGGCCTGCCATCGACCGTAACATCCATCAAATTCGGCGCGGCCGGATTGTCGTAATCCCATACCCCATGGTGCACAGTCTGGAAATGCCACACGCGCTCGCCCGTCTCGACATCGACCGCAATCACGGACTCCGCAAACAGGTTGTCGCCCAAGCGGTGTCCGCCGTAGAAATCGTTTGTGGGCGTGCCCGTCGGCAAATACACGTAGCCAAGTTCCGGATCGGCGCTCATCTGTGTCCAGACGTTCGCGTTCCCGGAGTACTCCCATGACCCGTTCTCCCAGGTCTCGTTCCCGAGCTCGCCCGGCAGCGGTATCGTGTGAAACGTCCACTTCATCTCGCCCGTGCGCACGTCGTAGCCGCGCACCCATCCCGGCGGCGCCTCCTTCACGACGCGGCGATCCGCGATCGACGCCCCCGTCACCACGACGTCGCGCACCACGAGTGGCGGCGACGCGCAGGAGTAGAGCAGCGCGTTCAAGTAGTCGCGGTCCTCACGGTCCGCGCGCGGAATGCCATCGGTCAGATCGACGCGGCCGCCGTCGCCGAAGTCCGCGCATGGCCGCCCCGTCTTCGCATCCAGGCAATAGAGCCACGCATCGCCCGTGCCGTAGAGGATTCGGGATTCCGCGCCCGAGCGCCACAGCGCCGGTCCGCGGTGGCTCCAGAAGATGCTCATCGTCGGCGTGCCGGCCTCGTAGCTCTTCGGGTTGAACACCCAGAGCGTCTCGCCGGTCTTCGCATCGATCGCGGCCGCCTGGTAGAGCGCCGTGGTCATGTACAACACGCCGTCCACCATCAGCGGCGTCGCCTTCAGCCCGGCGAGCCTCGGAGCGAGCCCGCCCCGCCACCGGTCGGGATTGTCCTTCTGCAGGTCGTCGAAGATCGGTGTCGAGCGTGTCCACCATTCGCCGCCGGCGACGCTCTTGCTGATCCAATCGTCGACGGATTTCC